>NZ_VPDG01000006.1:0-172945 GCF_013417805.1 Acinetobacter sp. YH12226
TCGATCAATCAACCAGTAAAAATCCACACAAGTTGTTCTTCATAATCTCTTAATGATCTTCTTGCTAATTCGTCACCAGCAAGCTAGGTCGGCTATATTACTCTCTATCTCTAGAAAGTCAACCAGTCATGAACATTATTTTTAAAATTTCTTTCTAAAACCCAACTCAATCAAACTTAACTAAGTTACTGTTTTATCAGAAGTTTTAATCTTCATCACCGCCGATGGATGTGCATTCTACAGTATTTCAGAAGGCTTGCAACACCTTTTTCAAGAAAATCATTTTGTATGTATATTTTTTAAGCTTTTCGTGTGTTTTCATTCATTTTTTATACAAATTTGCTTAAATGATGTCTATTCGTGAATATAACGTTTATTATTTTCATACTAATAAGTAGTGCTACTTACACAGAAAAGGCCTCAGGTTACCTTATGCATCGTTCTATTTACTTATCTATATGCTTAATTTCTTTAGCTTCAAGCGCACATGTTTTCGCTGAGGTGGCCACCGGTGTGGAAAATCTGGAAAACGAGCCTGCAAAAACGCCGCTTAGAACAAAGATATCAACCAAAGCGCAACAATTACAAACGCAACTGAAAGTTGATGCCAGTGCAGCACAGGCTGAGGAAGTTAAAGATCCTTTTCAGCCGTTAAATAGAAAGATCTATCAGTTTAATGATGCGATTGACCGCACCGTGGTACGTCCCATAGCCGTACAATATGTGGAAAAAGTTCCTCAAGATGTTCGTGGCAGCTATACCCAGTTCCGCAGTAACCTAGGTGAACCTTGGAATGTGGTGAATCAGCTGATTCAAGGTCGTCCTGCCCGCGCTGCTAAATCCCTAGGTCGTTTTACCATTAACACCTTAACAACTTTAGGACTGGCTGATCCAGCGCGTCGCCTTGGCTTGAGCCATGAAGAGGAAAAATTTGGAATTACTTTAGGGTATTATGGCGTGCCTTCTGGCCCTTATATCATGTTGCCATTTTTAGGTCCAAGTTCTGTCCGTGGCGTAATCGGTACTGCTGTAGATAGTCAAGCTCGTCCACAAAAATACATTCTCGAAGATGAAGATGGACTTTACTGGACTGATCAGTTTTGGCGTGCCATCGATACCCGTTCAGAAATACTGGACGTTGAAGGAGTGCTGACTGGCGATCGCTATGCGCAGATTCGCGATATTTATTTACAACGTACCAATTATGCAATTGCAGAAAAGAAAGGCACAGAACAAGATACACTGTTCCTAGAAGATGATTTTGAAGATGACAATTCTGATGATGCACCTTCTAGTGATAGCAACATTGAATCTTCAAACGAAGATCTTTAAGTTTAAGCTTCATGTATGATTGCTAGTGAAAATCTGTTCGCTAGCAATACTTTGCTTGTTATAGTACATCTTATAGCCAATCCTGGGATTGAATCACTTTTTTATGTATTTCATTCAACCGACTCGTGATATTCCTTACTTAGATCAAGTACTTGATACGCTTCCTCATGTTCAGATGATCTATCTGGATGATCATGAACTGTATGACTCTACGATTATTGCGATTGCAGATGTACATGATTATCTGAAATATAAGTGGAATCTGCCTACGATTGTACTGGCCTTAGAAAATGAAGGTACTGCTTTGGCTCAGGCCTGGGAACAAGGTGCTTTAGCCGGCTGGATCTGGAACAAGCTTCCCGAGAATCCAGATCTGGCATTACAAAAAATTGATGCACAATATAAGCGTAACCAGGATAGCCGTGACCTGCCTTCTGCTGCAGAACTACAAAAAAAATTGTTACCGAATCCGATTGAACTGACCAATTACGAGGTCGAAACCTATTTTCAGCCTTCAGCCTATCTTTCAGGGGATTGGTATGATTATTGGAAAATCAGCGACAAAGAAGTGATTTTCTATTTGGCCGATGTATCCGGACATGGCGTTACCAGTAGTTTGCTCACGTCCTGGATGGCAGCTTTCCATGGTCGCTCCAAGACGCCGCGCGAGCTGATCAAGAAGCTGAACGGTATGCTGATGCAGGAAAATATTGAAAAGCACATCACCATGATTGCCGGGATTCTTAATCTGGAAACCCATGTATTAAAATGGTCCAGCGCTGGACATTATCCTCCACCGATTATATTTGAACCCAATCAAGAACCTAAAATCCTCTCTTCCAGCAGTTTCCCTTTGGGCTTAACCGAAGATCTTGAAGTTGAGGAAAATGAATGGGTATTAAGTCGCAATGCGCGCTTTATTATCTGTTCGGATGGGGCATTAGAACCCTTTGATGGTGGTTTAAATGAACAATTCTCGCAATTATTACACCATTTGCAGAACCAATCTTTTCAGGCTCCGGAACATGTGGCTGACGATATCGCCTTTTTAAGCTTTATCCGCGTAAATTAGCAGTATATTTACAGACTTTATAAGCACTTAATTTGATTACTACTTTCAGCCACTTGAGTATCAATACACCCTATGGGATAATTTAATATCCTTCTCTGCAAATGGCATTTATATGTCAACAGGTCATGTTGAATATGCAAGTCTGAACGGAACGCATATTTTTAAGCTTATCGGCGAAGTGCGTGCCCAATCTTGTATTAGTCTAGACAAATTACTGAACAAAATTGAACAGCAAGACAACGTAGTTGGCGCTATCGTTGATCTCACCGAAACCAATTTCATTGACAGCACCGTACTCGGTGTTCTAGCGAAACTAGGACTGAAACTCAAGCAAGTACATAATATCCAGGCTGTCATGCTTTCTACCAATTCTGACATTACCACTTTGGCCAACAGTATGGGACTGAGCCAGGTGTTTGTGATTCTGAATTATTGTGGTGATCCAAATGTCTGCACACGTGCGCTGATGGAAGAACATGTCACGCATCAAAATATGCTAAATACGGTTCTAGATGCACATAAAACCTTGATGAAGCTGAATCAAAGCAATCAGAACATGTTTGAACCTTTAGTCAAACAGCTACAGAAAGAGCAAGACAATTTAGATAAAATTTCCGAGCAAAAGGTATAACCATCTTATAAGAGGACCCTATGACTTTACTTTCTGTTGTACAAATGAATTCTCAAAATGAAATTGATGCCAATTTCGTGGAGATTGAATCTTTAATTCAACAAAGTAAGGCCAATGGTGCTGAACTGATTGTTTTCCCGGAAAACTTTGTCTGTTTTGCAGCAGGTAAACAGCGTGAAACTGCTGCACAATTTGAAGTGATTCAGCAACGTCTAGAACAACTTGCCCATGAATATGACACCTGGATCGTTGCCGGTACATTACCCTGCCCTTATCGTCCGGATGGTTCGATCATTGAAGATGGCCGCGTGCGTACCGTTAGCCTGTGTATCAGTCCGGAACGAACCGAAGCGCGTTATGACAAAATTCACCTGTTTGATGTGCAAGTTGGCGATGCTGTAGGCGGCTATCAGGAATCCAAGTTCTTTGAACCCGGCACAGATGTTGTCGTAGCTAAAACCCCTTTTGGCAATATTGGTTTAATGGTCTGTTATGACCTGCGCTTTCCGGAACTGGCATTAAATTTACGAGCCAAAGGTGCAAACCTCTTGACCGCACCTTCTGCTTTTACCTATACCACAGGTGAAATGCACTGGCAGCTTCTTCTACAAACACGTGCTCTAGATAGCCAATGCTCGGTGCTTGGTGCAGCTCAACAAGGCTGGCATGGAGAAAAACGCCAGACTTGGGGACATGCAGCCGTGACCAATAGTCGTGGACAACTTCTTAATATGATCCATGCAGAGGGTGCTCAACTCATTTCCGTCGACTTTGATTTAAATGAACAGCAAAAAGTGCGTGAATCCATGCCTTTAATGCAACACCGTAGACTTCTGCAACTTTCCTAAATCGTGTCATTTGCTTGCATAAAATAACAAAATCCCTGCTTATTCTTCAAGTGAAATCACTGAGCATAGAAGCTTCATGAAAAATAAACAGGGATTCAACTCATGTCATTAGAAAAAGCCGTCTACACCGCACATGCCAAAGCCACAGGGGGCCGTGATGGCCGCGCCATTTCTGACGATCAGATTCTGGACGTTCAATTGGCCGTACCCAAAGAAATGGGGGGACCAGGCGGTGGAACCAATCCTGAACAGCTCTTTGCCGCAGGTTATTCCGCCTGTTTCTTGGGTGCAATGAAATTTGTCGCCAATCGCGACAAGCTCAATATCAGCAAAGATGCCTATATTGAAGGTGATGTTGGGATTGGTCCGATTCCTACCGGGTTTGGAATCGAAGTGACCTTAAATATCCATCTTGAAGGCATGGATCAGGAAGAAGCACAAAAACTGGTCGATGCTGCGCATATCGTCTGCCCCTACTCGAATGCGACCCGCAATAATATTGATGTGAACTTAAATGTGATTACTTAAGATTTTGATTTACCTGCTATCCTGAAAAAATAGCTTCAGGATAGCTAGACTTCAATTATAAATTTGGATAGCTAGACTTCAATTATAAATTTCAAAATTTACCCGCTTCATCTTTCCTCAAAAGCTACTTTTCTTTCCCCCAATTGAAAACAACAGCAAAAACTTAAGAAATTATATATAATGATTCTTATTTACATTTATTCGATTTATATTGATGTTAAAACTAGTTCTTCTGAATTCTCTCCTGCTCCTCACTGCTACAACCTCTTTTGCAGATCTTTATCTCTCAGAAAAAATCCGTCCGAAAATAAAATCTCTGCTCAATACTGAAATTGAACGCCTGCCCATTCCTGCAACACCCAACAATATGATTCTGCCTGAATTTGGTAAAGGGATTATTGGTTGGGGAGCTGGCCCCAAAGATGCCGAAGCTCGTTTTCTTAATATCAATCGAGCAGATGTTAAAACAATGAAACAGGCAGGACTGAGTTTAGCGATGGCAAAAGCCTGGCAGACATTTTATGAAAATGAAACTTTGCGCAATCCGGGCAATCCGACTGCACCTTTTCGTGCACAACTCATGAAAAAAATCGTCAGTCTCTGGTAAATATTCAAAAGTCCTAATGATCCTTATAATGAAAGTAATAGATTAAAAGATTATTCTGTCGCTTCGTTGGTTACTCGCAATACTTCTTCAATCGTGGTTTTTCCGGCCAATACTTTACGCAGACCATCATCACGAATGGAACCTGACTGCTGACGTACATAGCTTTCGATTTCATATTCAGCCGTATTGCCATGAATCAAACGGCGCATATGATCATCGACTGGGACAATTTCATAAATTGCAGTACGGCCACTAAAGCCAGTATTGCCACAACGTTCACAGCCTTGAGGTTGCGGTAATTTTAAATCTTGGGGATGCTCAATATTGCCAAATAGATTCTTCTCGAAAGCATCTGCTTCATGCCAAGTCGCGCAATGTGGACACAAGGTACGCACCAGACGTTGGGCAATTACCCCGATTAAAGAACTGGACAGCAGAAATGGTTCAATTCCCATATCTTTCAGGCGCGTAACCGCACCAATCGCGGTATTGGTGTGTAAGGTGGATAACACCAGATGTCCTGTCAGGGATGCCTGCACCGCAATTTCTGCGGTTTCCAGATCACGAATCTCACCAACCATGACCACATCCGGGTCCTGACGCAACATGGCTTTTAACGCACGGGCAAAAGTCATATCCACTTTGGTATTGACCTGCGTTTGTCCAATGCCTTCCAGCTGATATTCAATCGGATCTTCAGCCGTGAGGATATTTTTGGAACCATCATTCAGATCAGAAAGTGCCGCATATAAAGTGGTGGTTTTACCCGAACCGGTCGGGCCGGTTACCAGAATAATCCCGTGCGGGCGATGTACTAAGGTCTTGAGTCGATCATAGTCATTATTCATTAAGCCCAAATGGGTCATGTTCAAACGACCGGCCTGCTTGTCCAGCAAACGCATCACCACCCGCTCCCCATAAGAAGATGGCAAGGTGGATACACGGACATCGACTTCACGACCAGCCAGACGCAAAGAAATACGGCCATCTTGAGGAATACGCTTTTCGGCAATATCCAGTTTGGCCATGACTTTAATCCGTGAAACCAGAAGCGGTGCCAGTTCACGGCGTGGCTGTACAATTTCGCGTAACTGGCCATCGACCCGTAAACGCACCGACAGTTTTTTCTCAAAAGATTCAATATGAATATCGGAAGCCCCGACACGAATCGCCTCTGAGAGCAATGCATTGATCAGCCGCACAATCGGCGCATCATCTTCCTGATCCATCAGGTCTTCAGCTTCAGGTACGGAATCGGCCAGGCTGAGTAAATCCGGATGATCTTCCAGACCGGCAGCCACCTGTTGTGACTCGCCGCTATCTCCGGCAAAACTGGAACTGAGTAACTGATTAAATTCCTGTTCGCTACAGAGTTGAAAATGAGCCGGATAGCCGAGCAGACGGCGGGCTTCCTGCAATGCAAGCATTGAGGTATTGTCACGACGCAGAATAAAGGCCTGATCTCCCTCATAACGCAACAGCACACCATGGCGCTTGGCGAAGCTATATGGGATTTGTAATTGTTTAAGTACTTGCATCGCGGATTATAATAATGATGAAAAAATTTAAATTGAGTGTACTCTAAGCATATGACAGCGTGAAGTATGTTTTCAAAGATTTAGCAAGAAAGGGTGCCAAGATTGCCGCAAGATAAAGATGAATTAATCCCGAATACAGCAAAAATGCGCTGGTGGGGAGAACAGAATTTTGAAATAAATCAGTCTAAAGCCTGGCAGTTTGGCTCCTTGCTGTTTCGGCTGACCCGAGGGATTCAGGAATGGCGACTGGAATATTTCCGCCCTTCTGTGCAATACGATTATGAACAGCAATGGCATCAGATTGATGATCCGAATTTTGCCTTTCCCCCACCTGTGAAAATTGAACGCTATATGTTCAAATCCACGCAAAACAAATTGCAACTGATGCCACGCCTTGCAGACCGTTCTGTGGTGATTAAACCAGTCGATCCGATTTATATTCCTGCCGGACAGCGCGGTACGCTTTATATCAGCACGCCCTTATGGATTGCCGGTTTTGTCGAGGGGCAGCGCGAACCGATTTTCGATTTGCCGGTAATCTTGCCAAAAGACACCTGGTTTGGACCCAATCACCGTTCGGGGGAAATCTGTTATGCCACCGCAGTCGATGGCAGAACCGAACTGAAACAGTTACATCCGCGAGCCTTTCGTGCAGTCACACCAATTGAATTTCACAATACCAGCAACCAGCAATTGCGCTTTGACCGAATGAATGTGCCAGTGCCTGCCCTGCCGCTTTTTTACAGTGAAAGTACCGGCCGCTTATGGACCTCACAAATCCGCGTTTTGCATGAAAGTTCGGATCGTCCGCCGCGGATCCGGGTGGAAAACCGCACGCCACCAAATGCTGGTGAAGTCGCCTATCTGCATCCACCGCGTGATCCGGCAGGTGCGTTATTTAATATGTTTGATTCATTTTTCTAAGGGCGTCTGATGCCAAGTTCAAATATTCCGACCGAAGTCACCAACAGCCTGAAGGGAGTATTTACCAATATCAATACCGACCGTTTGACCGAAGTTCTGGTGGCGGTGGTGTTGTGCTTTATTGGTTTCCTAATTGCGCGCTTTATTTCCAATACCTTTATTCGCACCATTGGTGTCCGTTTTAATGCCCATCAAAAACTGGTCTGGCGCCGTGGGATTTTCTATTTTATCTTCCTGCTGTTTGTGATGGCCAGCCTGAAAGAAGCCGGTTTTAAACTCAGTGTCTTCCTTGGCGCTGCAGGGATTTTAACGGTCGCACTGGGTTTTGCTTCGCAAACCTCAGCATCCAACCTGATCAGTGGTCTGTTCCTGATTGGTGAAGGTTCTTTTGAAGTCGGTGATACCATCCAGATTACCTTGATTCGTGGGCATACCATTGAAGGTGAAGTGATTTCGATTGACCTGCTCTCGGTTAAACTTTTGACCCAAGATAATATTTATGTACGGTTGCCAAATGAACAGCTGATTCGGGCGCCAGTGCAGAACCTGTCAAAATTTCCGATACGGCGGATTCCGATTACGTTGGCGATCAATTTCCATGAAGATATTATCAAGGTGCGCGAAGTTCTGCTGGATGTTGCTAACAAGTATCCACTGGTTCTGGCCGACCCGAAACCGGCAGTCACCGTTACTGCTTTCCGTGAATCTTCGATTGAACTGCTGTTTGCAGTGTGGTGCCAACAGGAAAACTACCTGAAAGTACGTGATGAAATGCAGGAACGAATTCGCAACGGCTTTGTCGATAACCAGATTGAAATTCCGGTGCCAAAAATAGGCTTTGTCGATCATCCACTTTACCGTCCTGTAGAAAATGAAGAAATCGATCAATATGCCAATGAAAAGGCCCTCAAAAGAGAGCCTGATCTGAAATAACCCTTAGATTCCTTCTCCTTTTAAAGGAGAGGATTAGGGAAAGGATTCAATGCTCCTTCTCCGGCATCGGTGCAATATAAGCAATCAGCAGCATCACCCCGCCCGCCAGCAGGAATGAAATCACCCGGGTCAGGGTGCCAATATGTGACAGGTCAAATAGTACGAGCTTCAAGGTCACAATCACCAGAATACTGCCGCCTAAAATCCACATCGGTTTCAGTTTTTTGAGCGTTGCTGTCCACATGGTAATCCAGGCCAGCAATACCCAAAGTATGGTCAGACTGAGCTGAACTGTTGCATTGTTCCATAATGCCAGCTCATTAAACGGTGTCTGCAGGTACACATGTAAAGCTCTTAAAATAATATAACTGGATAGCCATAACAGGCTTAGTACCATTAAAACCGCCATCATGCCTTTATCACGTCCCACCTTAATTTGCTGTAACAGCATCCAGATAAAACTGGCAAACATGGCGATACTGATCAGGTCAAAAGGATTCAGAATTGGCAGCCAGTAATACTGAAAGGCTTGCTGACTAAATAACTGTGAACAAACCAGCCAGCTTCCCATCAGCAATAAACAGCTCTTGGTTTGCCAAAGCTGCTGCCAGTCTGACTGCGGATCCTGCCGATAGCACCACAGGCAGAAGAATAAAGGCAAAATCACCATGCTCAGATAGGGCATATTTGAGATCAGGCACACACTTGCCAAAGCCAGACTGCTAAAAACACCAAAACTCACCCATTCCTTGGAGAGCTGCAAGCCAGCCAGCGGTCTAAGCCACAGAATGGCCAACAATATCGCTGAAAGGGCAAAAACTCCCCTTTCCAGAGCACTATTCCAGACAATCACCGCATTTTGACTGCGATCCAGAGTCAGAATCACCGCAATGACCAGCAAGGGCGAGATGCCACTCCACTTCGGCAGTAACCAAGACCATTCCTGATTTTTGCGCAGGATCATTTCATTCAACAGCATATAACCCAGTGTGATGATAAATAAACTCAGTACATAGGTATGCTGACTCGGAAATTCATCTTCCAGCAAGGCAAATAGCATCAGACTGGCCGCGACACTCACGCTGCTTAAAAAACTGATACTCAGACTATCCATCTGCTGCTGGTACTGCTTTTTAAGCTGACTGATGACCACGACTGCCACATAGCACAGACTCAAAATCCAGAAAATTATTCGCGGTGTTGGATTAATCTCGACCAGATAATACAGGCTGCTGAATCCGGCCATCAGCAATAAGCCCATGCTCAGATAGTGTGCTACCCGGACATTTTTTTCCAAGGCCCATAAATAAATCAGCACACCTTCAACTGCCCAGCCAATCACACTCCATTGTTCTGTCAATAAGATCGGGGGCACCAAGGCGAGAAAAATCAGCATCAGGCTCAGATAGCTCTGCGAAATGAGCAGGATAGTTTGTTTACGGCGCAGCAGTGTCCAGCAAGCGGCAAAGACCAGTGCAAAGAACAGGCTTAATCCAGCTTGCCAGAGTTTTTGATTGGGCTGATTAAAATGAATCAGATACAGAAAAATATATGCCGTGATCGGTGCAGCAAAAATCAGCGCTAAGTCCAATACCGGTTTTAACTGAAAACGTAAGAGATCCTGTCGTACCAGCAACTGGCTAAAGCGGAAACCTAGCCAGATAAACAGCGCACTATGTGCCAGAATCAACGCAGTCATGGCATAACGCTCATATGTATAACCATGAATCAGGCTATATATCCCGCCAACGACCGCAGTCACTAAAAAGGCAATTTGATTGAGAATCTTCCATGGCCGGAAACTGCTCAGCACTGCCACCCCGATATTGATCAGCAAATAATAGCTAATCAGCTCAACGGCAGAAGCATCGCGGGTCGGTAAGGTAAACGGCGCCAGATAAGCAATCAGCAAAGCCATCAAAGCCAGTTCGATGCTTTCCTGTTTCAGGCTTAAATATAGAGTGATGGCCAGAATAATGAGAAATAGCAATGTTGCCAACGGTAACGTGGGAATCACCAGATTGTAATAGGCAAAAAATAAGGTCAGGAACAGACTCCCTAAACCCAGTCCTTCCAGTGCCAGAGCAAAACTCCGATTTTTCTGCACCAGGCGATAACCCAGACCTGCTATACACCCACTTGCCAGTGCAACTAGGCCCAATTTTGCAGCCAGACTGAGTTGCCAGTGCTCAGTGGCAAAACGCAGCAGTAAAATAATCCCAATCACCAAAATACTAATCGCGACTTTTAAGACTGGATTCCCCTGGAAAAGCCAGCGCTGCAGTTGATCTACCAGATGAGGAGTGTCGTTTACCTCTTGGGCAGACTCAGTTTTCACGAATGGAACAGAATCGGATCGATCTGGTGATCGCTGTAAGGGATCGGCAGAATGAGATTGTGATTGCAACTGTATCAAACGTCCTTCCAGACGTTGCAGCCACCTGAGCAAAAAGAATACCCAGGCCGTAATCCCGATTCCCATCAACCAGTCCAGTTCAGCCAACCCGCCGACAATGGCAGTAATTGATGAGATATATAAAGGAACTTTAGAATTGCGCTCCAAGGACATCTGCTGCTGTCCGGCCAATTGATTCATCGGTGCTTCTACCGCAGTGACATATTGCATCACGCTAAAGATAAACCCCAAACCACACAGATAAGTTACAATCTGATAACCCAGATACCAGGCGCTGATCCCGGCTATCAGCAGGGTAATCAGCCAGATCATGCGCAACTCATTCCGTCCTACAGCCATTCTTATATTTCTCTTTCCTGAATCCTTCCATCATACAACAGCTTGTGCTGCTTATTTCATCTTCAGCCGATATTCGCTAAGCTGTAAACTCAGACTCGCCTCAGCGAGCGCGGTAAAAATCACGTACAATAGCGCTGTATTTTGAATAAGGAATTGATTACATGCCACCATTTGTCTTGGTCGATGGCTCTTACTTTTTATTTCGTGCCTTTCACGCACTGCCACCATTAACCACGTCAACCGGTTTACATACCAATGCAATTCGTGGTGCGATTTCTGCTATTCAAAAACTGATGCGCCGGACCCAACCGACCCATATGGCGGTAATTTTTGATACCCCAGAACCGACCTTCCGGCATGAGCTGTCACCGATTTATAAAGGTGATCGTCCCAGCATGCCAACGGAATTATCCGAACAGATTCCTTATCTGCATGCCTTGATCCGCGCTTTGGGCATTCCCCTACATACCTTACCGGGTGCCGAAGCCGATGACATTATCGGAACACTGGCCAAACGTGCCGAGGCGATGGGACATCAGGTACTGATCTCTACGGGCGATAAAGATATGGCACAACTGGTGACCGAAAAAGTTACCCTGGAAGACAGCTTTAAAGAAAAACCGCTGGATGTCGACGGCGTGTTTGAAAAGTTTGGCGTCTGGCCGAATCAGATTATTGACTATCTGACCCTGATGGGCGATGCATCAGATGGCATCATGGGCGTGCCAGGTGTAGGTGCCAAAACTGCAGCAAAACTGCTCACTGAATATGGCTCGATTGGCGGCATTTTAGAAAATGTCGACAAGATCAAAGGCAAAGTCGGTCAAAATATTAAAGAACATGTCGATGGCATTGCACTGGACCATCAACTGGCCAGTATTGTCATCGATCTGGATCTTAACTTTGGTTATGACGATTTAAAACTGGGTGAGCCGAATGTCGAGACCTTACGTCATTTGTACACCGAGCTGGAATTCCGTAACCAGCTGCAGTCCTTAGATCACCCGAACAACCCGAATAATTCAAATTACCAGCAGGCGGCAAAATCTATTAACGCCAAAGCGGTTACAGCACCAGAACCTCTGGAAGACCATGCGTCTGTAACCAGCAGTGATGACCAGCTAGGTCAAGCGACCTACCACACAGTATTAAGCCAGCAGGACTGGGACATACTGTTTGAGCGCCTAAGTACCGAAAAACGTTTTGCCTTTGATACCGAAACCACCAGTTTGGATTATCGTATTGCACAGATTGTCGGTTTCTCGGTCGCCTTCGATGCGCAGGATGCTTATTATGTTCCCTTGGCACATGATTATGAAGGCGCACCGGAGCAGCTGAATCGTGAAGTAATTCTGGCGCAGATCAAACCAATTCTGGAAGATGAGTCTGTAAAGAAAATTGGTCATCATCTAAAATATGATGCACATGTACTGGAAAATCATGGCATTCATCTGGCAGGCTGGTATTTCGATACCATGCTGGCTTCCTATGTCCTGAATTCTGTCGCGACCCGTCATGGCATGGATGATGTGGCCCGTCTGTATTTGAGTCATCTGACCACGACTTATGAACAAGTGGCCGGTAAAGGTGCTAAACAAAAGACCTTCAACCAGATTCCACTTGAAACTGCAGCACATTATGCCGCAGAAGATGCACATGTCACCTATCGCCTTTATGAAGTCTTGAGCAGCAAATTGCAGGCACACCCTGAACTGGTGAATATTCTGCATAATATTGAAGTTCCGGTCGCACGTGTACTGACACAAATGGAAGAAAACGGCATCGAACTGGATCTGGCTTTTCTGGATCAGCTTGGGGGCGAATTCTCCAACACCATGCAAAATCTGGAAAACCAGATTATGGAAATTGCAGGGGAAAGCTTTAATGTCAGCTCACCTAAACAAGTCGGTGAAGTGTTATTTGAAAAGCTGGGTCTAAAAGGCGGTAAAAAAACCACCACCGGACAATACAGTACCAGTGAAAGTGTACTGGAAAAAATTGAACATCCGATTGCCCAGCTGATTCTAGAATATCGTGGCTTGTCCAAGCTGAAAAGTACCTATACCGATGGCTTATGCAAACAGGCCAATCCTGATACCCACCGTGTGCATACCAGTTATCATCAGGCATTGACTGCAACTGGCCGTTTATCATCGACTGATCCAAACCTGCAGAACATTCCGATTCGTGCCGAAATTGGCCGTCAAATCCGCAAGGCGTTTGTGGCACCGGAAGGTCGTGTTTTGCTGGCAGCCGATTACTCACAAATTGAATTGCGTCTCATGGCTCATTTATCTCAGGATGAAGCCTTGCTAGATGCCTTTATTCACGGTCAGGATGTACACTGCCGTACGGCTGCGGAAGTTTTGGGCATTGCCTTGGAAGATGTCACCAATGACCAGCGCCGCCAGGCCAAGGCCGTCAACTTCGGCCTACTTTACGGTATGTCCGAGTTTGGTCTGATCCGACAGTTAGGTTTTACCCGTCAGGAATCACAGGATTATATCAAGCAGTATTTCCACCGTTATCCGGGCATTTATGACTATATGCAACGTACCCGTCAGGTCGCATTAGAACAGGGTTTTGTTGAAACCCTGCTCGGACGCCGTTTATATACCCCAGATATCGATGCCCGTAATATGATGGTGCGTAAAGCGGCAGAACGTGCTGCGATTAATGCCCCGCTACAAGGTTCGGCCGCAGACATTATTAAAATGGCAATGATTGAAGTCGACAAGATGTTGCCGAAAGATCAGGCCAAAATGCTGCTGCAAGTTCACGATGAACTGGTGTTTGAAGTCGATGAAGACATTGCCGATGAACTGGCACCTAAACTGGCTGAAGTGATGCAATCGGTATTGCAGATTTCTGTACCATTGGTGGTAGAAGTGGGTAAAGGCAAAAACTGGGATGAAGCGCATTAATGCGCCTTTAACCCCATCTTCCTTATAGGAGGTGAGGAATATATTCCGCAAGGGGATGGAGGGGATTTTAATTTATAATCCTCATCTACAGGCAGCGATATTAAAATCTTTTCTGCTATCAAGTTTCGAACGCATATTTTTCTATTTTTAGGAAATCAGCAGCATTACTGGTTCAGAGTATCCAAGTTCCTTCTCCTTCCAGGAGAGGGTTAGGGAGAGGTTAATATCCCATCTTCTTCTTGTACTTCGATTAAAACTTGTTCACGGTTTGGGAAGTTTAACAAATCCCTCCCAACTTCCCTTTTCTAAAGGGAGGAGCAAATAAAAAGGACGCCTCAGCGTCCTTTTTATTTGGATCCAATTAAAGACCAGTAAGCAGTACAATCGCCACCTGGTTCATAATCATTTCGATAATAATTAAAGTCAAAATGGCGAAGATTGGAGAAAGGTCAATCATGCCCATATTTGGCATAATCCGGCGGAAAGGTGCCAGTAAAGGCTCAGCCAGCTCTTGCACGACTTCAATATAAGGCGAACGAGACTGGGTAAACATCACCACCCAGCTTAAAATAATGGTAGCGAAAATCAAATAACGACAGAAACGGATCAAATCCTGCATCATGGTGACAAAAGTCAAAATAATCAGATGGACAGGCCCATTCGGCATCCCCCCTGACAGATACATCATGCCAAAAATTTTAAGCAGATAAAGCACGACCAATAATGCCAAAGCAGCAGTACTGACTCGGCCTTTGGCCAAGGTTGGGAAAATTCGACCAAATACATCTACAATTTTAGTGGCTTTCACGGTAGAAAGAACCACAGGATTGTAAGGACTGACCGCTGCCAGTTGCATTAAAAATCGGAAGAATACGAGCAAAATCGCGACGTTAATGATAATGCCAAAAATTAGCGCAGAATTTGCACCCATACTTGAACGTTCCTAAAAATTAAACTGAAGATTTGCTGCTTTCACTGAGCTCTTGTGCCAGTTCTTGACTGCGTTTTTGTGCAGCGGCAAGTGCCGCCTGAATATTTTGAGAAATCTGGGCGCGATCAAAGACTTCAAGTGCCGCCTGTGTAGTCCCATTTGGAGAAGTCACATTTTTACGTAACTCAGCCGGCGTATTCGAGCTGGTAATCGCCATTTGCGCCGCCCCTAAAGCCGTCTGTAAAGTCAGTGCGGTTGCAACTTTTTCATCCAAACCTAAATTTTTACCCGCACGAATCATACTTTCCATCATATAGAAAAAGTAAGCCGGACCCGAACCCGAGACTGCAGTGACTGCATCAATTTGTGCTTCTGAGTCAACCCAAATGGTCAGCCCGGTCGACGCCAGAACCTGACTGGCCAGCTCACGGTCACTGGTTTCCACAAATGCATTGGCATATAAACCATGTGCACCGGTCTGTACCAATGCAGGTGTATTCGGCATGACCCGGACAATACGCTCTGTCCCCAACAATGCTGATAATGTGGCAATTTCTGCACCGGCAACAATGGAAATAATCAGTTTGTTATTAACCAGACCTTTTAAAGGTTGCAGTACTTGAGCCAAAACCTGAGGTTTTACCGCCAATACAACGATATCTGCATCCTGAATTGCAGCACTATTATCCCCGGTCACATTAATTTCTTTTTCCGCCAATAAAGCACGGACTTTTTCGACCGGATCAGAAACTGTAATACGTGTTGCTGGCAAACCACGTGAAATCAGACCGCCAATTAAGGCTTGGGCCATATTACCGCCACCAATAAAACAGATATTACAATTTAAAGCTGCACTCATGTTCAATGCTCATCGTTGAGTTCTAAAGTTGAAAAAACCGAAATCGGCAGCCATCCGCCTGCTTCACAATATGCAGATTGGGCCAACCAAAATCCTTTAGGGGTAAACACGCCTAGCATAACATTATCTGTGCTTAATATTTGAATAGTATGCCGAGCCCAGGGAAATATTTGCGCTTCCTGAATGGCTTTTTTCAGTGGCCAGGTACCGACACGGCCATATAAATGAATTTTTTCGCCACCCTGCCGCTGCTGCAAATGCAAAGTTTGCTGCAACAATGCAGGAGATAAACCGAGCTGTGCAGGCGCGATGATAAATTTCCCTGACAAAACCTGTACGCTGTCTTTTAAAGCAAATTTTATAGTTTTCGGGCTAGTTTGAACTTGTTGCTGATCAGCTAAATAAGTCTCTGCGGTCAGACGATATAATTGCTGCTGATAGCGTACATAGTAAAAGCCTTGCCAATGCAATGCCGCCTGAGCATCTTGTTTGGCATAAATCACTTCGCGTTGCAAACGCTCCACCATATCTAAGGATGGACGATACTGTTGTTTACCTTTCATCCAGGCAGAGAGTAATTGACGTTGTCGTGATTTTGAAAGCTGTAGAAATTTACCAAGATCGAGCTGCGTTTCAGTCCCACAAGACGCTAAATCCTGTTGCAGCACTTCTTGTAAAATGTCTTGAGCATCCTGCATTAACTCACTGGTTCGCACCAAGGCGGCCTGCATTTTAGGATAACGTTCGCTTAATATCGGCCACAGCGTCTGGCGTGCCCAAGCCCGATCATAATGGGTATCAGCATTGGTCGGATCTTCAATATTCTCAATATTCAGGTCTGATGCCCATTGGCAAATCTGCTCACGGGAAATATCCAGCAATGGCCGCCAAATCGTGAGATTTTCACGTCCATCGATCTGCTTCATGGCTGCCAAACCGTCAACGCCGGCGCCAGACAATAAACGCAGCATCAGGGTTTCCGCCTGATCCTGCTGATGATGCGCTAACACCAACATTTCATCCGCTTGCAAATGTTGCAGATAGGCCTGATAACGTGAATTGCGCGCTTGCTGTTCCAGGTTGCCACTGGCGACATGAACTGGCTGAATGATGCAGGGAATATTCAATTGCTGACATTGATGTGCAACGAACTTACCCCAATCTGCGCTGAGTGCTTGTAACTGATGATCGACATAAATCGCCCGGACTTTTTCCGGGCATAAAAAAAACATCAGATGCAGCAACAGCATAGAATCTACGCCGCCACTGCATCCGATGAGAAATTTTGTCTCTGCAGGAAAGTCCTGCAGCTGTTTTAAGAAACCAGACCTAAATTGTCGCTGCCAAACTTCATTAAACGTTGGTAACGTGCTTCGCATCGTGCTTGCGCTTCCATTGGTTGCAGTTCATTCAAAGCTTCTTTCAGCACTGCTTTCAAGCTGTTCATGACCTGATCCGGATTTAAATGAGCACCCTCACCTTCATCCACCACATATTCTACAATACCCATTTTCTGCAATTTTTCTGCAGTCAGAGCCAAGGCTTCACTAGCCTGTTCAGCTTTTTCAGCGGTTTTCCAAAGAATTGAGGCACAGCCTTCCGGTGAAATCACCGAATAAATACTGTGAGAGAGCATCACCACACGATCTGCTACCCCAATACCCAGCGCACCACCTGAACCGCCTTCACCCAGTACAGTTGCAATCACAGGTACTTTCAAATTAGAAAGCTGAGCCAGACTGGTGGCAATCGCTTCAGCCTGACCACGTTCTTCTGCACCGACACCCGGATAAGCACCCATAGTATCAATAAAAGTAAAGACTGGCAGGTTAAAACGCTCTGCCATGTCTAGCAGACGCTGTGCCTTACGATAACCTTCTGGGTTACTCATGCCAAAATTATGCTGTAATTTTTCACGGGTGCTACGACCACGATGCTGACCAACGATCATCACCGGTTGACCATCGAAACGAGCCAGACCACCGATCATCGCGCCATCATCACCATATAGGCGGTCACCATGTAAAGCATCAAATTCAGTGAATATTTCACCCACATAGTCCAGGAATTGTGGACGTTCTGGATGACGTGCAATCTGCACTGTCGCCCATGCTTTTGATGGAGTTGCTTTATTTTTCATAGGTTAACCGTTTTCATCCCTATAAAGGTATTAATTAACAAACTGTTCGGATTGAATCGAGAGTTCAATCTCCCAATTTTTAAATTGCTGCTGTTCATCGTGCAGTTCAGCGACCAGCAATGGCCATTGCTTGGCATCACCAGACACGCTGAGTTGCCATTGTTGCGCATTTTCAACCTTGAGTTCAATGGCAGGAAGCATCTCATCGCTACGACTGTGATTGACCAAAACCGACAGACGAAGCAGCAAACATAACCATAAAAGTTTAGATCCACCGACTTTCATCACATCAATCTTGGCATCAGCGCGCAATTTACGCCGATGGTGCGCGACCAAATGTGACAAATGATTTTGATCAACTTGCGAGAAACCGGCAATATCCGAATGTTGTAATAAATACGCGCCATGACGATGATAGCCACTGTGACTGATGGCCAAACCAATCTCATGCAGATAGGCGGCACGACGTAACAGGTCACTATCTTCAACACTCAACCCGAGTTCACTGGCCACGTCATTAAACAATTTCTGTGCGGTCTGAACCACACGTTCTGCCTGCTTGGCATCGGCATTATATCGACCAATCAAGGCATGGACGGAACGATCACGGATATCTTCATGCTTGAAACGGCCAAGCAAGTCATACATCACGCCTTCACGTAGTGCACCATCGGAATAGACCAAATGGTCAATTCCCAGTACATCAAAGACTGCATAGAGAATGGCAATACCAGCAGGTAAGACGGCACGACGATCATCTTTCAGACCTTCGAACTCCATGTCCGAGACATATTTATATTTAAGCAGTTTATCTTTGAGCTTTTCCAGGCCTTCACGCGTCAACTGTTCGCGATCATTGCTCCAGCCCATATTGACGCAAATCTGGCGGCAGGCTTTAATGGTGCCACTCGAGCCAACGACAGCATCCCAACCGGCTTCTTTATAAGTATTGGCAATTCCCGAAATTTCTTTACGTGCCGCAGTAACTGCTTTATCAAAGGCTTTGGCACTGATTTCGCCATCCTGAAAATAGGCCTTGGTAAACGCTACACAGCCCATTTGTACCGATTCGGTATGAATCGGCTCGAATTCTTCACCGATAATCAGCTCAGTTGAACCGCCACCGATATCAACTACCAGACGACGACCGCTGTTGGCCATGGTATGCGATACACCCAGATAAATCAGACGGGCTTCTTCACGACCGGCGATAATTTCGATCGGTTTCGGTAAAATTTCTGCAGCTTTCTGGATAAATTCATGGCCGTTTTTGGCTTGACGCAAAGCATTTGTCGCCACGATCCGCAAGCGGTTTGGCTGAACTGCGCCTAAACGTCCGACAAAACGGGCCAGACAGGCCAAACCGCGTTGCTGGGCGGCTTCGGTTAAATTCTTATTTTCGTCTAGTCCTGCGGCAAGCTGAACTTTTTCTGACATTGATGCCACTTTCTTCACTTCGCCATGGTCTACACGGGCGATGGCCAAATGAAAGCTGTTTGATCCCATATCGATGGCGGCAAGTAATTCTTCATCAATCAAAAAGTCAGACATTCCAGAAATAAACCTTTAACGAATTGTGCTTAGAGTAATTCACATGCATGCAATTTAAAAGCCATTTGTAGCGACAATTTAATGCCTTATTCTTTTTTGTATCGGGAATAATAGTGAGACACGATCATCACTATCGTGATCATCCATTAGACAAAATAACATTAAGCATTGAAAATTTACAGATTCCCCTACATTGTTAAAGATGGCTATGTAATACTAATAATTAGTTATCTTTAAAATATTAATCTGGAGCACATTCCATGTCTGGCAACATCATAAACACTACTGACGCAAACTTCGAAGCAGACGTTCTTCAATCAGACGTTCCTGTACTGGTGGACTTTTGGGCAGGCTGGTGTGCACCATGTAAAGCAATTGCACCCGTGCTTGAAGTGCTTGCTGATGAATACCAAGGTAAAGTTAAAATCGTGAAAGTTGACGTAACTTCTTGCGAACAAACTGCTGTAAATTTCAACATCCGTAACATCCCGGCTTTGTTGATGTTCAAAAATGGTGAAGTTGTTGCGACTCAAGTCGGTGCTGCACCAAAATCTAAACTGACAGCATTTATTGATGACAATATCTAAGCACAGCATTTTTAGTAAAAAATACGCGACTCATTCTCGCGTATTTTTTTCGGCTATAAATTGACAAACCTAGCATTTTCTCTTATATTCGCTACTCAAGAGATAAAGGATCCTAAATCCTGTCAATTTCTTACAAGACACATTACATAAGATGCCGCTCGGCAATAGAAATTGTTTTCCACATTTTCCTTTGAAACACTCAAACAGATCTCTGAATTGTTCTTTTGCAAATTCAATTGCTTTCGTTTGAATGCTGGTATGCGGCCGAATGTTACTCCCTTTCTAACCTGTACCTCAGAACTTTGATTCTATCTGACCACCTATGAATTTAACCGAACTCAAGAAAAAACCGATTGGCGAACTCATCAAGATTGCCGAGTTTATGGGCCTCGAAGGTATGGCTCGTAACCGTAAGCAAGACATTATTTTTGCCATCTTAAAACGTCATGCAATGAATGGCGAAGAGATTTTTGGTGATGGCGTTCTAGAAATTTTGTCAGATGGTTTTGGCTTTTTACGCTCAGCCGCAGGTTCTTATTTAGCAGGTCCTGACGATATCTATGTCAGCCCTTCTCAAATTCGTCGTTTTAACCTCCGTACTGGCGACACCATTACTGGCACCATTCGCCCGCCGAAAGAAGGCGAACGTTATTTTGCTTTACTTAAAGTCAATCAGATTAACTACGACACACCTGAAAATTCACGTAACAAGATTCTGTTTGAAAACTTGACCCCATTATTCCCGACCGAACAGTTGGTGATGGAGTTAGGCAATGGTACCACTGAAGATTTAACCACCCGTGTGATCGACCTAGTGGCCCCGATTGGTAAAGGCCAGCGTTCAATTATTGTGGCTCCGCCGAAAGCGGGTAAAACCATGCTGCTGCAAAGCATTGCACAGTCCATCGTTCGCAATAATCCTGAAGTTATTCTGATCGTTCTCCTGATTGATGAACGTCCAGAAGAAGTGACCGAGATGGAACGTACGGTTCGCGGTGAAGTCGTGGCTTCTACCTTTGATGAATCTCCTGCACGTCACGTTCAAGTTGCTGAAATGGTGATTGAAAAAGCAAAACGTCTGGTTGAGCACAAGAAAGATGTGGTGATTTTGCTTGACTCGATTACCCGTCTGGCACGTGCTTATAACACTGTGATTCCTTCATCAGGCAAAGTACTGACTGGTGGTGTGGATGCACATGCCTTAGAACGCCCTAAACGTTTCTTCGGTGCTGCACGTAATATCGAAGAAGGCGGTTCACTGACCATCATTTCTACTGCCCTGATTGAAACCGGTAGTAAAATGGATGAAGTGATTTACGAAGAATTCAAAGGTACAGGTAACCAGGAAATTACCCTTGATCGTCGCATTGCAGAAAAGCGCGTATTCCCTGCGATGAACATCAAGAAATCTGGTACTCGCCGTGAAGAACGCCTGATGTCAGAAGACAATCTGCGTAAAGTCTGGATTCTGCGCAAGCTGTTGCATACTCAAGATGAGTTGGCGGCAATGGAATTCTTACTGGATCGCATGAAAGAAACCAAGACCAACGATGATTTCTTTGATCAGATGAAACGCAAAGCTTCAAATTAAAATTTCAAATGAAAGGTCACCTAAGCGGTGGCCTTTTTTAGGTTGACATAAATTACAGAATGAAACAATCAAGCCTGATTTATGTAAACTTATTTTTAAGTTTTTGATTAATAAAATATTCAGATTAAAAATTGTATAACTTTTAAGTGTTTAACAAGCCTTCCTCCAATCTAAATGTTTCATTCCATTGTTATTTTCTGTTAAAAACTTCTTATTTTTTATCGTTTTTCCGTACTTTTTTGATCATTGCCAGTAGCAATTAAAAATGCGCAGTGATAGCATATTTGCAGACCAGTTAGACTGCTCCTGCGTTGTTAGTCCCTAACACAATTAGGAACAATAAAAGCACTTAACAGACTAACTTTGGTTTTTTTTAATCTCAATTTTTAGAGAGTGATGCCATGTTATTCAAAAAAATCGCTATTGCTGCTGCAGTTGCTACTACTTTAGCTTTCGTTGGTTGTGCTAAAAAAGCTGACGACGCTGCTGCTGACGCTAACCAAGCTGCTTCTGAAGCTGTAGAAGCTGCTTCTGAAGCTGAAGCTGCTGCTGACGCTGCTGCTGTAGAAGCTACTGACGTTGAAGCTTCTTCTGAAGTTGCTACTGAAGTTGACGCTGCTGCTGAAGCTGATGCTGCTGCTGCAGTTGCTACTGATGCTGCTGCTGAAGCTACTGCTGCTTCTGAAGCTGCTGCTCAATAATCTTCTAGATTATTCAGTACAAAAAAAAGAGAGCCTTTGGCTCTCTTTTTTATTTTTAAAACTGGAATTTAAAGATATTAGATTCCAGTTTTAAAAAGCAGATCAATTGACCTGCTCATTTCCCACACGTTGACGGAACTTCTGTCCGGCACGGAAGGTGACCACACGGCGTGCAGAAATCGGAATCTCTTCACCCGTTTTCGGGTTACGGCCCGGACGTTGACGCTTATCACGCAACTCGAAATTACCAAAACCCGAAAGTTTTACTTGCTCGCCTGAGATGAGCGCCTGGCTAATCTCATCGAAGAACAACTCAACCATTTGTTTTGCTTCACGACGGTTTAAACTCGTGAGCTCACTTAAATGATCAGCCATTTCTGCTTTAGTTAGTGCTGTCATGAAGCCCTCAATGTCGCTTGGTAAGTGTTTTCTAACACTTGAAGGATATTATCCATACCTGATTTAATTTCAGCATCTTCCAGTGTACGGCTTGGATGCTGCCAGAGAAGTGCAAATGCCAGTGAGCGTTTCCCTTCTTCTACTCCTTGTCCAGTGTACACATCGAACAACCAAGTTGAGTCTAAAAGCTCTCCGCCTGTTTTTTCGATAAGTCCCTGAATTTCGCTAACATTAATCTTATCACTAATTAAAAGCGCAATATCACGTCGAACCGATGGAAAACGTGATAATTCTGTAAAATTAGATACATAAGTTTGCAAAACAGCCGCTTGATCCAATTCTGCTACCCATGTGGTTGCCAGATCAAGTTCGTCTTCAAGTGAGGGATGTAAACGCCCCAAGTAACCAATTGATTGACCATTCACGAGAATTTCTGCGGATTGTCCAGGATGCAACCAGCTACGCTCTGAACGCACATATTCTACTTTGACACGACCAGCAGCCAAAATTTCTTCTACATCACCCTTAAAGTCAAAGAAGTCCATTGCAGCGGGTTTCACATGCCAAGATTCAGCATGACGTGAACCAGTCGCAATCAATGCAAAAGTTGGAATCTGTTTTAAATCATGGATGCTGCTGGCTTCTTGATAGTCAAAACGCAGACCGAGCTCAAAGAAACGTACACGGCTTTGCTGGCGGTTGACATTGTACTGAACACAAGGAATAAGGCTAGACAGCAAGGTTGAACGCATCACTGCCAAATCACTTGAAATTGGATTGGCTAATACTAATGGATTCACACTGGAATTAAGTTGCTTTTCAAGCTTTAGGTCTGCGAAGCTAAAGCTGATCGCTTCTTGGTAACCTAAAGTTACGGCAGTTTGACGGAGTTGGCCCAATTCAAACTGATCTTGGTATTTCGCCAGCTTCACATCAATCACAGGCAGGCTGATTTGAATATTGTCATAACCGTGAATACGCGCCACTTCTTCGATCAAATCTTGGTAAATCACCATATCATAACGATGTGATGGCGGTACCACTGACCACTCGCCTTCTGCTTTTACTGTAACTTCACAACCTAAACGGCTTAAAGCATCAGTAATGAACGCTGAGTCAACACTATAACCCAGCAGTTGATCGACTTGTGCTTGATTCAACTCAATTGCGTCGCGTGTTGGCAATAATGCTGCATTTTCGGCAACTGTAATTGGTCCAAACTCACCGCCCGCAAGTTCCGCAATCAATTGTGATGCGCGGTGCATAGCGATCAATGGCAATTCAAAATCGACACCACGTTCATAACGCTGAGAAGCATCAGTATGCAGGCCAAAGCTACGTGCACGACCGGCAATATGCAGTGGCGCGAAGAATGCTGATTCCAGGAAAATTTCAGTGGTTGCATCGCTGACTGCTGAAAACAAGCCACCCATAATACCAGCAATGGCCAATGCTTTTTCATCATCTGCAATCACCATCACTTTTTCATTCAGCTCCACTTCTTGTTCATTGAGCAAAACTAACTTTTCATCTTCTGTCGCTTGACGTACATGTACTGCGCCTTGAACTTTGCCGCCATCAAATGCGTGTAGCGGTTGACCCAGCTCCATCAGCACATAGTTGGTAATATCGACCAGAATGCTGTGCTGACGGATACCTGAACGTGCCAATGCACGCTCCATCCATACAGGAGTCACAGCCTTGGTATTGACGTTCTTGATCACACGACCCAAGTAACGTGGACAGCCTTCAGTCGATACAACGACTTTCTTTTCTTCGCTAATAGTCGCAGCTACTTCTTTAATTTCAGGGGCAGTTACTGGCAATTGGTTAATCACACCAATTTCACGTGCGATCCCGCGAATACTGAAGCAGTCCCCACGGTTCGGTGTAATGCTGATGTCAATCACGTTGTCATCAAGGTCTAGATATTCACGAATGTTCATACCTACTGGTGCATCCGCTGGAAGCTCTAACAAACCATCAATTTTATCTTCCAAATCGATTTCTGAAGCGCCGCACAGCATGCCTTGTGACTCGATACCACGTAGCTTGCCTTTCTTGATTTTGAAATCACCCGGAAGTACTGCACCAATGGTCGCAACCGGTGCTTTCATGCCAGCACGTACATTTGGCGCACCACATACAATTTGTAGAGGCTCACCTGAACCGATATTGACAGTGGTCACACGCAAGCGATCTGCATCAGGATGTTGTTCTACTGTCAGGACTTCCCCCACCACTACGCCGGTAAAGGGTTTAGCTGCAGGCGCAAGTTCATCCACTTCCAGACCCAACATGGTCAGTTGATCAGAAAGTTTTTCGCTATCGATGGCTGGGTTAACCCATGTGCGTAGCCAATTTTCGCTAATTTTCATTGATATAAAACCTGTAATTCAAATCTCTAGAATCCCCCTCTGCTCCCCATTTTCCAAAGGGGGAGAACTCCATCTATTTCGCGGAGTCCCTCTCCTTTTTAAAAGAAGAGGTTAGGAGAGGATTATTAAAAAGTTTTAAGCAAACTGGCGTAAGAAACGCACATCGTTTTGGAAGAACATACGTAAGTCATTTACGCCATAACGCAGCATTGCAAAACGTTCAACACCCAGACCAAAAGCAAAGCCTTTGTATTTTTCAGGATCAATGCCTGCAGCTTGCAGCACATTCGGATGCACCATACCGCAGCCCAATACTTCTAACCAGCGACCGCGTTCATCCATAATATCCACTTCCGCACTCGGCTCTGTGAACGGGAAATAAGATGGACGGAAACGTACTTTCAAATCTTTTTCGAAGAATTCGTTCAGCAGGTTAATCAGCAAACCTTTCAGTTCCGCGAAGCTGGTATTTTCAGCCACGTATAAACCTTCGATCTGATGGAACATCGGTGAGTGGGTTTGATCCGAATCACAACGGTAAACACGGCCCGGACACACGATCTGGATTGGTGGTTGCTGGGTTTCCATGGTACGAATCTGTACACCAGACGTATGCGTACGCAGCAAATGGTTCACATCAAAATAGAAGGTATCGTGCATGGCACGCGCCGGGTGATGACCCGGAATGTTCAGTGCTTCAAAGTTGTGGTAGTCATCTTCAACTTCAGGACCTGTTGCAACCGTAAAACCTGCCTTGGTAAAGAACTGGCAAATACGCTCTTGCACCTGGGTCACTGGATGGATACTGCCCACCTGTTGGCCACGACCTGGTAAAGTAATATCAATGGTTTCGCTTGCCAGTTTTTGTTCTAAGGCAGCTTTATGCAATTCTGCCTGACGTGAGGTCAATGCAGCGGTAATAGTTTCACGTACAGCATGGATTTGTGCGCCGAAGACTTTACGTTCTTCGGGATCCATTTTACCAAGCGACTTAGATTGTTCCGCGAGCTGGCTTTTTTTCCCCGTAAATTGCACTCGTACTTGATCAAGTGCAGCAAGGTCTTGAGCTGCTGCAATCGCAGCGAGCGCTTCAGTGGTCAGGGCTTCCAGTGACATAGTAACTCTCAAAGCAACAGGTTAAAAAATATTTTAAAAACCCCACATTCTAACAGTTTTTAGACACTTTGATGAAGATGCGTTTTAAGGAAAATTAGATTGGCATGATTAAATATAAAAAGTATAAGATAAACACAATATCAATCAGATCAAATCACTATGGCACTCGATCAAATTTGGAAACAGCAACTGACCCTCGTCACTTACGGCAATGAGTATTTGACTCAGGACCTGAGTTTCAATCGTTGGATTCAACATTCCATTTTTAATCAGCATCAGTTTGCCTTTCGGGATCTGATGTCACAACATCTGCTGGCCCAGCATTTCCAGATCTGGCTGGAAGGCTTGAAAAAACAAGGTGTGCGTCGCCTTAGCTTGCATCGCTCTGATTTACTGGTTGATGAAAAAAATCCGAATGCCAATGTTGAGCTATTACCACTGGCACATTTTATTGTCAGTCATGGTGCTAAAACCAAAACTGCCTGGATCATCGGCAAGGAACTGCCTGAATGGTACAGCGCAGACAATGATTACGAAGCACCTAAATCACAGCAATCCCCTTTACGCCATGAAACATTCTGGTGTTATGAGCTAAATCCTAAACTGGCCAAGCGCATTGATGTCGATCTGGAAGCCCCAAACTGGGATGATATTCAGGCCTATACCGATCATGAACTGTTTGAAAGTAGCCTTGCCCAAGATTTTACCGAACCTGCATATACCAATTTGCCTTATTACGGCACCATGCCTGCCATTCAAGCCGATAGCGAAAGTCATTTGGCCTTAATTCCCACTGACTATTCAGCGGATTATGCTCACCAGACTTTGTACCGCCTAGACGCCTTAAATGACTTTATTCAAACGAAAATCCAGCATCCCTATCGTGCAGATGGCGAAGTACTCAGCCCGGAGCAGCAACTTAACCTGCGACATTTTTCGCAAAAAATTGATGATTTAAGTGCTAAATTCATCAGCAAAGTCGCCAATCACTATAAAACTGCACAGCTAACACCAAAAGTTGCACCTGACCCATTTGTCGGTATGAGTACCGAAGACCGCTCACCAAAAATTTCTAAAGCAGAAAAACCTCAGGACCCAGGCAAATCCAGTTCATCTGCAAATGTGCTGACCTTAATTGTGATCACTGTGATTATCTGTCTGATTGGCTACTATTTCGGCCTTTAACATTTTGCCAGAAAAGCTTGAACATCACGGGCAGAATTCAATGGATATTTTGATATTCATGAGCAGGCATCAACTTGAAATAATGCTGACGATTTTGTGATGGTTTTCATCATCCATCAGATGATGGAATCACGACTGAGTATCTGTCTTAAAATTTCAGCATTATTTGAATGAGCCGAAGCTGTCATTTGCTGATCGGCCGGAAATGCTCTCTTAATTGACCGGTGGAGATATTGAGATAAAAAGATAAATCAGCCATACATTTCTAAGGGCTGATTTATTTTCTATCGTCTTTTCCCAGGTTTTAGATTTTTCTACGTTGAGCCAGCTGGGCCAGAGTATTCAAAAATTAAATGTCCCACTGATAACATAAGTCTTTAAGATTCTCGCCCAGATCGCTGGCATCTCCTTCACTGACAAAATAGGCGCCGGTCTTTTCATAAAAATAACGACTGGAATTCAGGTTCAATACGCTGCACTGCATATACTGGTAGGATTTTTCTCGACTTAAACCCAGACCCAATTGAACCAAATCACGTCCAATGCCGCGACCTTGAATATTTTGAAGCAAATAAAGTGCTCTCAATTCACTAATTGGTGCATCCACTGGAAAATTAAAGGCAGCAAATCCGAGCACCTGAGCATTTTCTTCATAGACAAATACCTGTCGATTTTCCTGTTCAAGCACAGAACGCTACAAGGCAGCTCTTTGTTCTACACACAATGCATCTAAAATTTCTTGTTTGATGATGTTTTTATAGCTTTCACGCCAGCTTTGTACGTGCACTTGGGCAATCGGCAGGACATCCTGTTGAGTGGCAAGTCGAATCATTATTTTTAAGCCTTATTTTTGATTATGCAGTTTAACAATGACTAAAAAATATAGGATTTACAATATTGATTTTTAAATAATATTTAAAATGACTACTTTTATTTAAGCATAAAAAAGACCACCAAATGGCGGTCTTTTTTCAAGTCATAAAGACTTATGCAGCCAATGCATCTTTAGCTTTAGAAGCTAAAGCAGCAAACGCAACTGCGTCATGCATAGCGATGTCAGCAAGTACGCGACGGTCGATAATCACTTGAGCTTTTTTCAAGCCAGCGATCATACGGCTGTACGACAAACCATTTTGACGAGCACCAGCGTTGATACGTGCAATCCACAAAGCGCGGAATTGACGTTTCTTCTGACGACGGTCACGGTAAGCATATTGACCAGCTTTGATTACCGCCTGGAACGCTACGCGGTAAACGCGTGAACGAGCACCATAGTAACCTTTAGCGCGAGCAAGAATTTTTTTGTGACGGCGATGAGCCTGTACACCACGTTTTACACGAGCCATTTATAATCTCCTTAGATGTACGGGCACATACGACGAACTGAAGCAACGTCACTTACGTGAACCATTACACAGCCGCGCAATTGACGAATACGCTTAGCAGATTTTTTGGTCAAAATGTGGCGTTTGAACGCTTGTTTACGCTTAAAACCGTTAGCAGTCGCTTTAAAGCGTTTAGCTGCACCACGGCGAGTTTTCATCTTAGGCATAACAACCTCTTTTGAACACCTGTTCGGCTCGTTTGCACCATTACAAAACGACCTGCAGGTAAGGGAGCGAGTATTCTAAAGCATCTTTGTTTAAAACAAAAGCATCTTCACCCAATAAGCGAATTTAAAGAATGATTTCGCTCTGAAATAATATCCAAGACTGGATCAGGAAAATTATTTTCAAGTTTAGAACATGGCAAAGGCCGCATAGACAAACAGATAACGTCCAATTTTAGCGATGCTGACCATCAGCAGAAAACGGACGAGGTTTTCTTTTAATAGTCCCGCAATCAGGGTAATCGGATCACCAATGATAGGCACCCAGCTCAGCAGTAAAGACCAGTAACCATATTTCTGATAGGTCTTTTGCGCCTTGAGCATCTTATCTGCTGAAACCGGAAACCACTTTTTATTTTTATAATGCTCAATCTTGAGTCCCAGATACCAGTTCACACAAGAACCCAGTATATTCCCCAAACTGGCCACCGCAATTAACAGTACCTCACTCTGCTCACCCTGCACTAAAAGCCCCAGTAGCACAGCTTCAGACTGTAAAGGCAGTAAGGTCGCTGCACCAAAGGCAGATAGAAACAGTAAAAACAGGCTCATTACAGCATTAACGGCTCAAGCCCATTTTTTTCTTGGCTTTACTATATTCCCAACTGGACCAAACGACTGCAGTCACCATCGCCATGATCCGCGCCCATTTATACTGCTCATTGAGCGGTGCAATTGCAGCACGTAAAATCTGCTGATCTTTGGTATTTAGGGCAGCAATCACCTGATCGATATGCACAATTTCAGCAACATACAGCACTAAACATGCAGCAATGCCGAAAAGAATGCTCCAGTAAATTCGGGTATTACTTTCAACAATCTTGGTAAAGTTCAGAAGAAAATCGTTCATATATCCATCCAATAAAAAACCACCGTAAGGGTGGCTTTATTTGCTTAAGGCTATTTTAGCATAAAGGCAGATGCTTAACTGACCTGTATCGCCAGCGCTTTCTGAACCGCAGGACGAGCATTCAAGCGATCAATATATTTGGAAACTTCAGGATAATCTTCCAGATTGATCTGCTGCCAGTCGTGTCGCAATAACCACGGAAATATCGCCATATCAGCAATCGAGTATTCGCCGGCAACATAATCCTGCCCGACCAGCTGCTTATTCAACACCCCATATAAACGCTTGCTTTCATTGACATAGCGCTCTGTGGCATAAGCAATCCGCTCAGGTGCAAAACGGCTAAAGTGATGATTTTGCCCGAGCATCGGCCCCAAACCGCCCATTTGCCACATCAGCCACTGTTCAACCTGAATACGCTTCACTTCATCAGTTGGATAAAACAGACCTGTTTTGCGACCTAGATATTGCAAAATCGCACCTGACTCAAAAATTGAAATGGCGCGGCCATGTGGCCCATCCTGATCAACAATTGCCGGGATTTTATTATTGGGAGAAATAGCCAGAAAATCGGACTGGAACTGGTCATTTTCCAGAATATTGATGGGAATAATTTGATATTCCAGCCCCATTTCTTCTAGAGCAATACTAATTTTATGGCCGTTGGGGGTGCCCCAATAATATAAATCGATCATTTTCTTTTAATACTCCCTGCACTTTTACTATGCGACGATGTACTCAACATAGAGGATTTAGAAAGAAACAACAAGTCTGCATTTTAAAATTATTTTTCAATAAATATCAAAATCTTATTAAAAATTTATATATTTTTTTCTTTTTGATCTTGAAAATTTCAGCTCCAAACACATATTTATTTCTGCATAAGGATTGCGTCAATCTTATGCGCTGTTGATGTCTGACATGACAGATCTTATTTTCTTGTTTTTATAACTTTGCTTTAGTGAGAAGGTTCTAATCATGAGTAACTTAAATCTTCATCCATTATTTCGTCGTAGTATTGGCTTTGATCGCTTGAATGACTTTATTGACTATGCCATGCAAAGCGATGCACCGAATTACCCACCGTATAATATCGAAAAGCGTGGTGAGAATAATTACCGCATCGTGGTGGCAACTGCGGGTTTTCGTCAGGAAGAACTCGACATTCGTCTGGAAAATAAGTTGCTGACCATCCTAGGCAAGCCTGAAAACCAGAGCAATGACAGTATTGAATTCCTGTACAAAGGCATTGCGCGACGTGCATTTAAATTGTCTTTACGTCTGGATGAATATATTGAGGTACAACAGGCAGACTATGAAAATGGTTTATTGATCATCGACTTGCAGCGCATTATTCCAGAAGAAAAATTGCCACGTCAAATCCCGATTGGCAATAAACTGCTCATTGCAAACGATGAAAAATCAGTGGAATAAGCTTGATTAAGTACGCAAAGGAAGGTCCGAAAGGGCCTTTCTTTTTGGCTACAGATTACCTAAGCTCATTAAGGCAATACGCTTTCTGATCATAAAAATAAACCATGAATGTGCCAGAAAACATCCTGTTTCATCAAACTAGCCCGATCATGCGCGCTATGGGATATTTACTGTTTTGTTATCCGGTCGGAATATTCAGCATTTTTTATTTCAGCAGTGTGCGTAGCAATTCCAGTTTTTTCCAAGGACTATTATTTTTATGGCAGGAGTCTCCTGACTTTTATATTTATATTGGCGGCTTTCTTGGTCTTTCGCTGCTTATGCTGGGAACTAAACTGAAAATCACCTCACAAGCTATTTATTATACTTTGGCCAGTTTCCGCATCAGCCTGTGCTTAAAACGACATTCGGTACAGTATAGCTTTCTGAATCCACGCTATGCTTCTCTCAAAGCACATCTCAAAAGCTGGCTCTATAACATGCCAGCGCATGTGATTAGTCAACGCGATGGCACTTTGGATTTTAAATTGTGCCAGCCCGGTCTGATGAATCAAATTTTTCTTGGATTTTTCCGGATTCAGCTGTCGATGTTTTCCCGCCCGCAAGCTCAACAGATTATGCAGGCCATACAAAGTGCCTGGAACTTTAGAGCATAAAAAAAGCCCTGCATATGCAGGGCTTTTTTCGCTTAATGAGTGCTTACTTTTTCTTTTTAGGACCAAGTAGCATACCCATTTGACGGCCTTCCATTTTCGGCATCTGCTCAACAGTACCGAATTCAGCCACGTCAGCTTCAATTTTTTGCAATTGAGCTAGACCCAACTGTTGGTGCGCCATTTCACGACCACGGAAACGAAGCGTGATTTTCACCTTGTTACCTTCTTCAAGGAACTTGATGATTGCACGTAGTTTTACGTTGTAATCACCAACATCAGTACCCGGGCGTAGCTTGATTTCTTTCACCTGGACTTGATGTTGTTTTTTCTTCGCTTCTTTCTGCTTTTGCTTAAGATCAAACAAATGCTTGTTGAAGTCCATGATCTTACATACTGGTGGTTCAGCGTTTGCTACGATCTCAACAAGATCAAGTTCAACACTTTCTGCTGCGCGTAGGGCGTCAGCTAAGCTTACAATCCCTTTCTGCTCACCATTTTCGTCTACAAGACGGACTTCTTTCGCACGAATTTCATCATTCAAGGCAGGACGGTTTGATTTGTTACCGCCCTGTTGATTACGGTCAGGCTGTTTAATCGCTGTTACTCCACAATGTACCGGCCGCGTTCGGCTACGGCTGCTTTTACTAGGTCAACGAAAGCATCGATTGACATAGTACCCAAATTTGTTCCTGAGCGGGTACGCACGTTTACGGTACCTTCCTCTACTTCACGGTCCCCAAGTACCAGTAAGTAAGGAATACGCTCTAATGTACGTTCACGAATCTTAAAGCCGATTTTCTCATTTCTCAAGTCAGAAATTGCACGGATACCGTTTTCTTTAAGTTTTGCGACGACTGACTCACATGCCTCAGCTTGAGAATCGGTAATGTTCATTACACATGCTTGCATTGGTGCCAACCAAGGTGGCATGAAGCCTGCGTAGTGTTCGATCAGTATACCAATAAAACGCTCGAAACTGCCAAGAATTGCACGATGTAACATTACTGGCTGATCGCGGTCATTATCTTCAGTGACATAAGACGCATCTAAACGTTCTGGCAAGTTAAAGTCACACTGAATGGTACCACACTGCCAGACACGACCTAAGCAGTCTTTCAGAGAGAATTCAATCTTCGGACCGTAGAATGCGCCCTCACCTGGTTGAAGCTCCCACTCAAGACCCGCAGCATCTAAAGCATCTGCCAAAGATTTTTCTGCCATATCCCAAAGCTTGTCATCACCCACACGTTTTTCAGGACGCGTCGACAACTTCATTTGTACTTCTTCAAAGCCAAAATCTTTGTATACATCCAGTGTCAATTTGATAAAGTCTGCAACTTCAGGACCAATCTGCTCTTTGGTACAGAAAATATGCGCGTCATCTTGGGTAAAGCCACGTACACGCATAATGCCGTGTAAAGAACCTGATGGTTCGTTACGGTGACATGAACCGAATTCTGCTAAACGTACAGGAAGATCACGGTATGACTTCAAGCCTTGATTGAACACTTGTACGTGACAAGGACAGTTCATTGGCTTCACCGCATAGTTACGGTTTTCAGAATGCGTGGTGAACATATTGTCTGCATAGTTAGCAGCATGTCCTGATTTTTCCCAGAGCGTGAAATCAACCACTTGCGGTGTACGGATTTCTTCATAACCGTTGTCTTGCTGAACTTTACGCATGTACTGTTCAAGAACCTGGTAAATGGTCCAGCCGTTCGGATGCCAGAACACCATACCTGGTGCTTCTTCTTGCATATGGAACAAGTCTAGCGCTTTACCGATTTTACGGTGATCGCGTTTTTCAGCTTCTTCAATACGTTTTACATAGGCAGCAAGCTGTTTTTTGTCTGCCCACGCTGTACCGTAAATACGTTGTAGCTGTTCGTTTTTCGCGTCACCGCGCCAGTAAGCACCAGAGATTTTAGTCAACTTGAACGATTTGAGGAATTTGGTATTTGGTACATGCGGACCACGGCACATATCCAAATAATCCTGATGGTAGTACAAGCCCATTTGTGTTTCTTCAGGCATGTCTGCGATCAGGCGCAATTTGTATTCTTCGCCACGCGCAGTGAATTCAGCAATGACTTCATCACGCGGCGTCATTTTTTTCACAACATCATAGTCTTGATCGATGAGCTTTTTCATACGCTCTTCAATCGCTGCCATGTCGTCTAAGGTAAACGGACGTGGCATCCAGATGTCATAGTAGAAACCTTCCTCAATGACCGGACCAATGACCATCTTTGCTTCTGGGAACAGTTGCTTAACCGCATGACCGACCAAATGCGCACAAGAATGGCGAATGATCTCGACACCGGCTTCGTCTTTAGGCGTGATGATTTGTAGTGTTGCATCTTCAGTGATGAGATCAGACGCATCAACCAAACGATCGTTGACACGACCAGCAACTGTATTTTTTGCAAGACCAGGACCAATGCTAAGTGCAACGTCCATCACAGATACGGCGTGATCAAACTGTTTTTGATCGCCATTGGGCAAAGTGATAATTGGCATAAGAAATCCTTAAGGAGTGATGCCCCGTACCATGGAGCATATCACCGCGAGATTATGATCGAGGCACAGCCTCAAAAGATAAAAACGGTGGATAAATAAAATCGATTCGAATTTTACACGGCTTGGCCGCATGATTAAACCTTTTCCCAATAAAAATAAGATTTACCGCCAAATCTGTGCCTGATCGTTAAAGGCTTAGGCTCATTTTTCATTTCAGAATGTAGTTATTCCCGGAACGTCTGCCACTGGAGAAACTTTCCCTCTACATAAACATACAGCTGGTCGAATTGCGGGATCAGCGCTTCACTTTGTGTCGGTCTTAAAAACACATAATCATCGACATGAATATCGCACTGCATGGGCACCTGAAGCATTTCCTGATTACTGCTGCGGCCATGCAACACATGCGGCCGGCTTTTTTCAGGATAAATATAATCCGCTCGCCAATAGCCGCCATAAATAAATACGGCTTTATATTGATGAGGAAGATAATTCAGCAGCTCCAGACCGGGAATCTGACTACAAGGCAACACTTTTAAAATGGGTGCGGCAATCCATAAAGCACAGCTTAAAGCGGACAAATTTTCCAGATCAAAATCACTCGGCTTAAGCAGCATCGAGCCAAAGGCCAGATCATTACAGACACTTTGCTGGCAATGCTGCATAAAGGTTGGACTTCCCCCACCGTTAAAACACAAACCTTCATGCCATAAATCCGGGAATTTTCGCTGAAGAATACTTTTGTATTGTTGATACATCTGCTGCGATTGCTGATAACTTTTGTCGGGACTTTTCAAAATTTTTGGCAGTTTGGCGACATGTGCATCATAGCCCATTAGACCCGAAAGTTTGAGATAAGCCGCGTTGTGCTGAATCAGCTTCATTAAGGCTATAAATTGCTGCTGCGTTTGTACGCCGCCACGATGTAGCCCTACATCAATTTCAATATTGACATTCAGGCAGGTATTCAAGCTTTGCGCGAGTTGCAGATATTGTTTTAATCGTTCCACATCATCAATTAGCCATTGAATAATTACTTGATCATTGGCTTTATTTTGATCAGACAAAGTTTGATAAAAATGTTTGACTGCCTGAATCGGCATCGGTTTACCCAACAAGATATCGGCTTGCTGAAATGTCCCTATAATCTCCAGCAGATGCGGCAGATGAAAGACCATAAAGCGCTGGGTATTTAGTTTTTCACTGGCCAGTTTGAGTAGCTGAATGCTGGCTAAAGACTTCACTACCAGACGTGGTTTTAACTTCGCAGGCAATTTTGACTGTACATAGTCCAAATTACGTTGATAGGTTTTTAAATCTAAAATCAGTTGCGGTGTGCCAGTGCCCTGCCGTTTTAATTCCTGCGTCAGTTGCTGAAAATAATTTGATTGCATCGCCCTCTCCTCATTTCCCAGATAAAAACAATTCTTTTAAATATGGATTCAGCCATTTTTGCTGTGGATCCAATTGCTGACGTAGCACCATGAAATTATCCCATTTCGGGTAGAGTTCGCGCAGCGAGGCTGCGCTCATACTATGTAACTTGCCCCAATGCGGTCGTCCCTGATATTTCTGTAAAATCGGCTCGACCAGATCAAAGATCGCGTGGTAATCCTGTTTATAAAATTGATGAATCGAAATGGAGACCGAATCACGCTGATAAAAAGGACTTAGCCAGATCTCATCGCCTTTGACATAACGAAACTCGATCGGGAAAAACATCGGCACTTGGTGTTTGCATAAAACATGCAGAATCTCGTCCAGACACTGCAAGCCAAACTCAACCGGAACCTGATATTCCATTTCATTAAATCTGGTCTTACGCGGAGTTGGAAAAATTCTGGATGAACAGTCTACATAACGAGTCGGTTTGACAAATACGCCGAGCAGTTTTTGCAGATAGGGATTTGTCTTTGGGAAGAGTCGCGTCAATTCCGAACATAGAGTCAATAAAATATCTTCCGGAGGCCAGCTATCTGTTCTCGGCTGAATGGTTGCATCCGTTTCATCCAGAGTTTTCAGCATCACTTGATCGGCATGTAAAAAAGCCCAAAATTCAATATACCGATGCTGATGTTTCCATTGATCAATATGGGTAAATATGTCTTTTAATGAACAGAGCCGAATCTGTTCTTTTAGTTTATATCGTGGTCGATTTTGCAGGGTTATTTGGGTCAATATGCCTAAGCTGCCCAATGCCACCCGTCCAGCCTGAAATATCTCAGCATTCTGCTCACGATGACATTGCAACAGCTCTCCATCCGCGGTCAGTAATTCAAAGCCTTCCACGAAAGCAGAGATGCAAGGTAAATCGATGCCCGTGCCATGCGTTCCGGTAGAAATCGCTCCGGCCAGACTTTGCTGGTCTATATCGCCCTGATTGATTAAGGCCTGATTGATCGGTACCAGATCTTTCCCCAAATCATATAAACGCGTCCCGGCCCGCACGGTGCATTGGGTTTTCTCTTGATCAAAGGCAACGATACCTTTTAACAAATCGAGATTAAGCAACACCTCATCTGTTTTGGCCAATGGGCTAAATGAATGTCCTGCACCCACTGCACGAATGTGTGCATGGGTCTTCACTAAACTTTGTAATTCACTGATCTGGCTGGGCTGAACAATCCGAGCGGCACTGAACTGGCTCCCCGACCAGTTTCGCCAGACGTCATTCGCCTGTTGTATTTTCATTATTCTTCCTGGGCTCATATTATTTTAATGGCTGAACTAGAGTAAAATACCTAAAAAATCAAACTTGGGAACCCATGCGTTCAAAACATTTAAGTAGGGTTAAATATTTTTATTAATATTCAAATACTTAAAATTTGTAAAATCGTACTCGACTAAAGCATAAATGCAAGATTTCTGAGAAATACATATCTTTTCAACAGGATATGAAAATAAATATAGAATGGAGTTTTCCAATGGTTAGCGCATATGATGAATTACCGCGTACCCCTGCAAATTTTGTAGCCTTATCACCTTTACGCTATCTTGATCGTGCAGCTTATATCTATCCCAATCAGAATGCGATTATTCACGGTAAACGCCGGATCACCTGGCGTGAGAAATACAATCGTTGTCGTCAGTTTGCCAACCAACTCCAAAAACTAGGTATCGGTAAAAATGATACCGTGTCTGTCCTGCTGCCTAACGTCCCTGCCATGATCGAAGCACATTTTGCTGTACCGATGGCAGGTGCAGTCCTGAATACTTTAAATACCCGTCTCGATGCCAAAACACTGGCTTTTATGCTGGAACACGCTGAAAGCAAAGTGCTCTTGGTCGATCCTGAATTTACCGCACTTGCGACTGAAGCACTTGCCTTGGTGTCACAGGATATTTATGTCATTGATGTGGCCGATGCAGAGTTTGAAGGTGAAGATAAGCGTATTGGTCAAATCGAATATGAAGACTGGATTGCGCAAGGCGACGCAAACTTTGAATGGCATTTGCCTCAAGATGAATGGGATGCTATCAGCTTAAGTTATACCTCCGGTACCACCGGCAATCCGAAAGGCGTGGTCTATCATCATCGCGGTGCCTACATTAACGCAGCCAGTAATATTATCGCCTGTGGCATGACACCACGCGCTACCTATTTATGGACACTTCCGCTGTTCCACTGTAATGGCTGGTGCTTTGCCTGGACCATGGCGGCCAATGGCGGAACCAACGTTTGCTTGCGTAAAGTCGATGCTGAACTGATCTTTAAACTGATTGCTGAACATAAAGTCGATTACTTCTGTGGGGCACCGATTGTCTTGTCAATGCTGATTAACGCACCTGAAGAGAAAAAGGCCAAGATTGATCACCGTGTCGAAGTGATGGTCGCGGGTGCTGCACCGCCAGCTGCGATTATCGAAGGCATGCGCAATATCGGTATTAATGTAACGCATGTTTATGGCTTGACTGAGACCTATGGCCCTTCTGCCCTATGTGCATCTCAGGCAGGCTGGAGTGATTTATCCATTCAGGAACAGGCGCAGTTGCACTCCCGTCAGGGCGTACCGTATCCATTGCAAGATGGCATGAAAGTACTTGATCCGGATACCATGCAGGAAGTGCCACACGATGGCCAGACCATGGGTGAAATCATGTTCCGTGGCAATATCGTGATGAAAGGCTATCTGAAAAATCCCGAAGCTACCGCGGAAGCCTTTGCGGGAGGCTGGTTCCATACAGGAGATCTGGCAGTTTGCCAACCGGATGGCTATGCCAAAATTACCGACCGCTCTAAAGACGTGATTATTTCCGGCGGAGAAAATATTTCTTCACTTGAAGTGGAGGAAGTACTGTATCAGCATCCGGCGGTGCTGACTGCGGCGGTAGTCGCCAAGCCTGATCCACGCTGGCAGGAAGTTCCTTGTGCCTTTATCGAACTCAAAGAAGGAATAACAGCTTCGGAAGAAGAAATTATGGAATTCTGCCGTGAGCATCTGGCCCGTTTTAAAGTGCCTAAGGATGTGGTGATTACCGAAATTCCAAAAACTTCGACCGGAAAATTGCAGAAATTTGTTTTACGTGAATGGGCCAAAGAGCGCGCGCAAGGTGAATTCTCTTAATTCCATACAAACGTGTTCTTTCAAAATCTACTCAATAAAAAATCGTGCTAAGAAAACTTAGCACGATTTTTTATTGAAATAACCTCTCCCAAACCCTCTCCTGCAAGGAGAGGACTTTAAGGAACTTACATCTCAACCATTTCTACCCCATCAATGCGTGCCACAGTCATCAAGTCTTTATCACCACGACCTGAAACCGTCGCAATAATAATCTGATCCTTGTCCATGGTCGGTGCAAGTTTAGTGACATAAGCCATAGCATGTGCGCTTTCTAACGCCGGAATAATGCCTTCAATCTTGGTCAAGTCGCGGAAACCCTGTAAAGCTTCCTGATCATTGATCGGCACGTATTTCACGCGATCCATATCTTTCAGAAAACTATGTTCCGGACCCACACCCGGATAATCCAGACCTGCAGAAATTGAATGTGTTTCGATGATCTGGCCTTGCGCATCCGACATCAGATAAGTACGGTTACCATGCAGAACACCGACATGACCGGCATTCAATGGCGCAGAATGTTTACCTGATTCAATCCCATGACCTGCTGCTTCAACGCCGTACATTTTCACATCTTGGTCATTCAGGAATGGATAGAACAAGCCCATTGCATTAGATCCACCACCGACACATGCTACCAGGGCATCTGGTAAACGGCCAGCCTGTTCCAGAATCTGACGGCGTGCTTCACGACCAATGATCGACTGGAAATCACGAACCAGTTGCGGATATGGGTGTGGACCTGCCACAGTACCAATCACGTAATAAGTTGAATCAACATTGGTCACCCAGTCACGCATGGCTTCATTCATGGCATCTTTTAAGGTTTTAGAGCCACTTTCTACCGGCACAACCGTCGCGCCTAATAAACGCATACGGTAGACGTTCATCGCCTGACGTTTTACATCGTCTGCGCCCATGAATACTACACATTCAAGACCTAAACGTGCTGCAATTGTTGCCGTTGCTACACCATGCTGGCCTGCACCTGTTTCGGCAATAATACGTTTCTTGCCGGAAAGCTTCGCCAGTAAGGCCTGACCGATTGTGTTATTTACTTTGTGCGAACCGGTATGGTTCAGGTCTTCACGTTTCAGGTAAATCTGTGCGCCACCCAACTCTTTCGACCATCGTTCAGCATGATATAAAGGACTCGGACGACCGACGTAAAACGCCATGTCACGGTCAAATTCTGCCAAAAACTGCGCATCATCTTTCATACGGAAATAGAGCTTTTCCAAGTCTTCTAAAGCCGCCATGAGTGTTTCTGACACAAAACGTCCGCCATGAATACCGAAATGCCCGCGTTCATCCGGGAATTGGGTATAGTCAACTGCCTGACTGTTCTGGCTAGTACTTTGCTGATCCACGATGGACTCCTTGCATAAAGCGTTCTATGAGTTGTTGGTCTTTAATACCTTTTGCGGACTCGACACCGCCACTCACATCGACGGCATACGCCTGTGTGGTGAGAATTGCCTGTTCAATATTGTCAGGATTTAAACCGCCTGCCAAGATCAAGGGAATATTGAGTTTGGGAAATGTGTCCCAATCGAAGCTGTGCCCTGTGCCACCTTTCAGATCAGGATGCCATGCATCTAATAGCACTGCGCTTGCGCCTGCATCTTGATAACCTTGAATTTCTGCGACTGCATCCAGATCAGGTTTTACCTGAATGGCTTTATACCAACGGCGTCCGACCTGCTGGGCGATGGCCTGACACTGTTCAGGTGTTTCATCGCCATGAAATTGTAAAATATCCAGCGGTATTTTATTTAAAATCGCCTGGATTTCATCTGCGTGACTATTCACAAATAAACCCACCGCCTGTACATACGCCGGAACCGCCCGGATCAGGATTTCAGCCTGCTCTAAAGTGACATGCCGCGGACTCGGTGGATAAAACACAAATCCTATCGCGTCACAGCCAGCATTGGCTACGGCATGTACATCTTCAACTCGGGTGATTCCACAAATTTTGGCACGGGTTCGCATATTATGTTGGCTCTAGATCTACCAATGTATTGAACAATCTGTAAGATTGGGGCAAATCATTGTAATGCAATTTTTCTGACTTGCGTAAAAGTTCATCCGGATTATTCTCGATGCAGATTGTTTATAAGGCATACAAACTTTATACTGCGCTCACTTTGCAGCAAGTCCAAGCCTTCAGGCTTTAGGGAAGCTGGTGTAAATCCAGCACTGCCCCCGCAACGGTAAAAAATGAAACGTCTATCAATTTAAACTCTTCGGTTTACACCACTGCATCTTGATGTGGGAAGGTGGATATACAGCAAAGTCGCTGCTTTGCACATTTAAGTCCGGAAACCTGCTTGTTGTGTTCTATAACTCAATCATTCACGGGGAAGTGAATGTAGGGAGCTTTAACATGTCACTTCATTGTCAACCTACTGCCTTGGTAGGTGCGATCGCACTTGCGTTGGGTACCACTTCATCTGTTTTTGCTAACGAGCAAAAAGTTGCGAAAGCATCTTTAGATACCATTGTGGTCACGGCAACTCGCTCTGCAGAAAACATTGAAAATGTACCAGCGCGTATTTCGATTATTGAACCTGTAATTCTTAAGCAATCACCTCTTAAAGCACTACCAGATTTACTCAAAACAGACCCAAGTATTAATGTCGTGCAATCGGGTGGTTATGGCCAGCAAACTTCTATTTTTTTACGCGGTACCAATTCCAATCAAGTTTTAGTACTACGTGATGGTGTTCGTTTAAATACAGCCACCACAGGTGCAGCGTCTATTCCTTTTTTAGACACCACTGATCTTAAACAGATTGAAGTATTAAAAGGCCCTGCGTCTGTGCTTTATGGTACAGACGCAATTGGTGGTGTAGTGCAGTTTGTAACAAAAACACCTGAAAAAACGGGTGCTTTTGTTACAGGTGAAATTGGTGAAAATCAAACCTACAAATCAATTATTGGTGCTGACTTGGCAGAAAATGGGGTGTATGCACAAATTCGCGGTCAAGTATTAGAAACTGACGGTACACCTGTATTCAATATCAATGACACCCGTGACTATAGTTATGATCAAAAAGGCTATAGTGCAAAATTCGGTATTGAAAAAGAGCGTTATGCGACATCACTCGATTACAGTCAAAACTCAGGAAATGTCCAATACAGTAATTGGGGTGCATTTTCCAGCCAAGATTTTGAAAATAAAATTGTAAACTTAAAAGGTCGTATTAACCCAACACAAGCCACTGAAATTAATGCACGTCTATCTCAGTTTAAAGATGACTTAGATCAGGTCACATCAAGCAGCTTTGTACATAGCACCACGCAAGAAGCAGAAATCTATGGCAAATGGAATTTCACAGCAGCACAAAATGTTTTACTGGGCATTACCCAGCGTAATACCGATGCAAAAACCCAGGCTATTGATGAAGATATTAATTCAACAGGCTACTATATTCAGCATCAGTATCAGACAAATAGCTTAAGCACTCAGGTGGGTGTGCGTGTCGAAGATAACGAAAAATTTGGCTCACATACCGTTGCACAAGGTGGTATCCGTTATCAACTGCTCCCTAATACCAGCATTTATACCAATATTGGTTCAGCATTTAAGGCACCGACTTTAAATGATATGTATGCTTTTGGCGGCAATGATCAACTGAAGCCTGAAGAAAGCATTTCGTATGAAATGGGGATAGATCAAAAACTTCCATTAAATATTTTAGTAGGTGCTTCCGCTTTCTATACGGAAGTCGATAATTTAATTAATTCGGAATGTATTATTGATTGTGGGGAAGAGTGGCTTCCAACTACTGTTTACCAAAACCAAAACATTGATGAAGCCAAGATGACTGGCGGCGAATTGACGGCACAATGGGCAAAAGATCAGTTCTTTATTAATGCCGGTTACACTTATGTCAAAACTGAAGATACGAAACAGAATTCAGAGCTATTACGTCGCCCTCGTCAGTCATTCACTGTATCGACAGGTCTACAAAATGCCGATTACGGTTTAAGTGCTGCACTGGTAGCAAAATCGAAAGCGAAGGACTTTAGTCGTGATATTCCAGGTTATGCACGTGTTGACTTAAATGCATATTGGAATATTAATCCAACAGTTAAACTGTTTACTAACATTGAAAATGTCGGTGATGTGAAATACAAAACTGTGCATAGCGCTGGCGACCAGTACTATGTGAACGGTGGCCGTCTCGCTTCTGCAGGCATCACCTTTAAATACTAAGCTCTAAACAGCAAAAAACTTTAAAACAGCGCAGTTTATGGATAATGTTATGACCGACATTATCCTTTTTTATTATCTTCATTAAAAATTCAAGGAACACATATGGGCCACCGTTTAAGCAAAATCTACACCCGCACAGGCGATTCAGGTACCACAGGACTCGGTGATGGCTCACGTGTTGCCAAAGATGATTTGCGTATCACAGCACTCGGTGATGTCGACGAACTAAATGCCGTGATTGGCGTATTACGTGCACAAATTTCAGCAAGTAACATTGAAGATCAAGCTACTTGGGATAAATCTTTAAGCCTGATACAGCACTGGCTATTTGATCTGGGTGGTGAAGTATGTATTCCAGATTTTAATCTGGTGCAACCGGTATCGATTGAGTTTCTGGAAAATGATATCGACCGCATGAATGAAGCGTTGCCGATGTTAAAAGACTTTATTCTGCCTGCCGGAACGCTGGTGTGCAGCTTTGCCCATCAGGCGCGTGCAGTCTGCCGTCGCGCAGAACGCAGCGTGATGTCCGTGCATCACCGTGACCAAAATATTCAGGCAGCGTCACTGCAACTACTTAACCGTTTATCGGACTGGTTATTTGTCGCATCACGCACCCTGCAACGTGCTGAGGGCGGCTCCGAAATACTATGGCAAAAAAATATCAATGACAGCATCGAAAAGTAAAATTATGTTTCAAGTTAGCATCTAAAAATACACGTCAGATGTCTCTTGATTTTACAGAGCATCTGACGAAAATAGAATGTGTCATCCTTCTGTCACGTAGCCCTCGCAAAATGAACTTAACTTTCCCACTCATGAGCATCTTATGCGCATAATTGGACATCGTGGTGCACGTGGCGAAGCCCCTGAAAATACCTTGGGCGGTTTTCAATATATTCAGGAGATCGGCATTCGCGCCGTTGAGTTTGATGTCCGTCAGCTTAAAGACAACGCTTTAATTATCATGCATGATGACGACTTTGTGCGTACCACCGGTTTGCAGAAGCATCTATATGAGTGTAACCGTCAAGATCTTACCCAATATAATCACGCAATGGCCTGGTCAGAATGGAATAAAATCGAAGCAACCCCACTGCTCGATCAAACCTTAAATGTCATTCGAAATTTTGAGCATATTGAAGTCGAAATTAAAAGCGTAGCATCTGAAGAGGCAGCTGAAAAAATCGCGTTTGAAGTCGAACAACAACTGCAAGGCTATGAACAAGCAGCCATTATTACTAGCTTTGATGCCAAAATTTTGGATGCTTTCAAACAGCAAAACTCACGTTTAAAACGCGGTTTATTGGTTGAAACCGATGTCAAACATCAAGCTATTGATCAGGCGCTGGAACTGGGATGCTGTCATATTGGCTGGATGGATGAACTAGCCAGTAAAGACCTGATTCAAGCCACTCAGGCTGCCGAGTTGAATATCAGTGTCTGGACAGTGAATGATGTCACCCGTGCCAAACAACTGCGAGACTGGGGGGTTCAGGGGCTGATTACCGATTATCCAAAATTGATGCTACAACAACTCTAAATAATCTCTCTTAGCCTTGATTGATCTATGTATTTCTTGATCCAGTTCATGTCGATAATACAATAAGGAAAGCGTGAATCGTCCTTAATCAGATTTTATTTGAAAGTGAAATAAAGTTGTCCAACATCTATATTCCGCAAATTTGCTGATAATATTGTAGAAATTATGAACAACCATTTTCCTCTGATTCATTCGGTTTCCATTTTCTGAAAGAGTGATAATCCTCAGTCACTTAGTAGGAAATCAGAACCCGTCTACGCTCGCAAAATGGTCACTTCTGCCCTACTAATTCTGTTACCGACAAGTACAATACAACCGTACAATAATGCTAGTGATGCCTTAGGGCACATGCTAATATGGACAAGATAGGCTGCTGTTAAAACCAACAGTAGTTTCTGCTTTTTGTTATACCTTCCGAGGTTCTAGGAGTGCTGTTGGAGATGAATGCTCCCTTACCCAAAGCCCCCATCAACTGGATTGCTGTGTTTGCATTGGTATTTTTACCGATTGTAGCCCTGATTGCGATTCCGTTGTATGCGTATCACCATGATTTTAGCGCTGCCGCTTGGATCAGTATGTTTGTTTTACTGGGCGTAAGCAGCCTCGGCATTACAGCAGGATACCATCGCCTGTGGGCACATCGTGCTTATGAAGCCACTTTACCATTAAAAATCATCTTGATGATTATGGGTACATTTGCTGTACAGAATAGTATTTTATTCTGGGCATCTGGTCACCGTACCCATCACCGTCATGTCGATGATGTTGATCAAGACCCGTACTCGATCAATAAAGGCTTCTGGTACGCACATATTGGCTGGATGTTACGTGATTATCCATCTGGTGCTGCCAACTATAAAAATGCGCCAGATCTGTTAAAAGACAAAGTGGTGATGTTTCAGGACAAATACTACGTTCCTTTAGTAATAGCTGTTCATGCCGCGATTTTATTGCCAATTGGCTGGGCAGTCGGCGATGTCTGGGGCGTATTGCTGTTGGGTGGATTAATGCGTTTAATCCTGAGCCATCATGTAACCTTCTTCATTAACTCGCTATGCCACATGTGGGGAAATCGTCCTTATACCGATGAAAATACTGCACGTGACAACTTCGTACTCGCGGTTGCAACTTGGGGTGAGGGTTATCATAACTATCACCATATTTTCCAATACGATTACCGTAACGGCGTAAAATGGTGGCAATACGATCCAACTAAATGGTTGATCTGGACTTGTTCTAAACTTGGTTTAGCTAAAAACTTGCGCCGCATTCCTAGCTTTAATATCAAAAAAGCGGAATTGGCAATGAAGTTTAAATATGCTGAACAGGATCTTGCGGTATATGGCCATGATGTTTCTGAAGATATCTCGGCGGTAAAAACCAAGATCGCACAGGAATATGATGCATTTACCCAAACTTTAAATGACTGGGCGAAGCTGAAAGAACAGGAAATTCAGGTCAAGAAAGCATCGATGGCTGAAAAAATCCATCAGATGGATGACAAGCTGAAAGTTGAATTCCAGCTGGTTGAACAGCGTCTTTCTCATCATCGTCAAACCTTGAATCTACTGGTTCGTAATTTGAAAAAATCTACAGTTTCTCAATAAAAGCTGTTGAACACTAAAGCCCCGATTGGGGCTTTTTTTATGTCCGAAAGATAACGTGAACTCTCGCTTATACAACAGTTTTATACAGCTATCTTTGTTATAGTAAATTTATTCCAATCCTGTACTGATGCCATGTATTTTAACTCTCGCTATCAAACACTGCCCGCCCGCCTCTATCACCATCAAGTTCCGCTGCCGTTAAAAGGTGCGAAAGCCGGACATTTTAATGCAGCTTTAGCAGAGCAACTGCAATGGTCGGATGAAGACAAGGCGCAATGGGTCGAGATTTGTAGTGGTCAGAAAGTTTTTACTGAATTTGAACCCTTGGCTATGGTCTATGCAGGTCATCAGTTTGGACAATGGGCAGGACAGTTGGGAGATGGTCGCGGGTTGTTGATTGCGCAAATTCTGGATCAGAACCAGCAGACCATTGACCTGCATTTAAAAGGTGCTGGTGCAACGCCTTATTCACGCATGGGCGATGGTCGTGCAGTACTGCGTTCAGTCATTCGTGAGTATCTGGCAGGTCATGCCTTAAATGCTTTAGGTGTAGCATCCAGTAATGCAGTTGGTTTTACTTCATCAATCCAAGGTATTCAGCGTGAGAAGCTAGAGCCGGGCGCGATGATGTTGCGTACTTCAGACTGTCATATCCGTTTCGGCCATTTTGAATGGATCAATCAGTATCAGCCAGATCTACTAGCTGAATTTACCCAGAAATGTATCGAATGGCATTATCCAGAATGCCTGCAAGCCGAACAGCCGATTCTGAGCTTTGCCACAAAAGTTATTCAGCGCACTGCGGTGATGATTGCCAAATGGCAACTGGTTGGTTTTGCACATGGCGTGATGAATACTGACAACCTGAATATTACCGGTTCAACTTTGGACTTTGGTCCTTATGGCTTTATGGAGCGCTTCCGTCCGAACTGGATCAATAACCACTCGGATTATCAAGGGCGTTATACCTATCAGCAGCAGCCAAGTATCGGACATTGGAATTTGTGGCAATGGTTAAACAATCTGGTCCCGCTCTGCCCTACAGATTATGAGAAAGAACAATGGAAACAGGATTTAGCTGCATGTCTGGAGCATTATGAACCAACATTCTTGGAACATTATAAACATGGTTTAAACCAGAAAATGGGCTTGCCAAGTTTCCATAAAGACAGTTTTGACTGCGCTATGGCCTTTCTGCGAATTTTGCAAAGTGAGCAACTAGACTATACCCAGAGTTTTATCGGGTTGCAAAATAAAGACTATGAAGCCCTTAAAGATGATTGTCTGGACCGACGCCAGTTTGAAGCATTCCTGGCGCAATATGGATCTATCCGTGAACACCAGGATATAGAAGAATTGGATGCCGCCATGCAACTGGCCAATCCGCATTATATTCTGCGGAATCATATGGCACAGAAAGCCATTGAACTGGCAGAGCGGGATGATTTTTCTGAAGTAGACCGTCTGTTTAAATTACTCAGTCAGCCTTACCTGAAACAGCCCGATTTGGAACAGCCTGAAGATTTAGCGCCATTGCCAAGTGATGTGCCTGAAGTGATGGTGAGTTGTTCGTCTTAATAAATAGACTCAAAAAACATGCAAAAAATTGATCAAACTAAATTGACACATGAAATTATTGAAACAGCATATAAGCTGCTTACTCACAAACTCGCATTTGGAGGATTAATTACACATAACGAAAGTGCTTTCCAATTAGAATTATGACATATTTTAAAAACACTTGGGCAGTTGTATGAGTTTAGGTTAAGCGACAAATTCCATTTAGAGTTTGAAACATTTTTACCTTTAAAAACAACGAGTATTAAGAGTCAATCTGAGCGAGCAAGAATTGATATTTTAATTCGTTATCAAGATGGTGATCATCAAACTTGTGCTGCTATAGAACTAAAATTCTTTAAGAAAAGTAACCATCGGGAACCTAACAACCGTTACGATGTCTTTAAAGATCTTTCAAATTTAGAACTTTACAAGAGAAATGGAAGCGACATTTGTTATTTCATTCTCGCAACTGATCATGCCCACTATTGCAACCAAATAAAATATTCGGATGATACCCGTGATTTTGATTTCAGGCATAAAAGTACGTACAAAGAAGGAACAATATTAAGTTATAGAACTCCTAAGCCTTACGGAAACGATATTACACTCATGCAAGACTATGAGTTTTTATGGGACCAGATTAACGATTTATATTTTCTGAAAGTACAAGTTTAAATAAATGTGGATGGTTAATAATAACATCCACATTTATTTTTTAATCAATCTTCAGGATATTCAAAACGGTAGCCCACACCATACACCGCCTGAATCCACTCATGACGGTTACCGGTTTCAGCCGCATCTGAAATCTTACGGCGTAAATTCTTGATATGACTGTCAATGACACGGTCAGCCACATCAAAACTGTCCGGATTAATATGATCCAGCAATTGCGCACGTGAATATACCTGTCCGACATGTTCCAGGAATAACTCCAGTAAACGGAATTCGGTCGGCGTTAAATTCAAGGCTTTTTGTTGATACCAGATGCGCTGTTGTGATTTGTCCATACGGAATAAATCATTGCTTTCCGGTTCTGATTTACGATCCAGACGACGTAACACAGCCTGTACACGCGCGACCAGTTCTTTCGGACTAAATGGTTTACAGAGATAATCATCTGCACCCATATTCAGACCCAACACACGGTCAATTTCTTCAGTACGTGCAGTCACCATAATAATCGGTAAATCCGACTGTTCACGTACCTTACGGCAAATGGTCAGGCCGTCCATACGCGGCACCATCAAGTCCAGAATCATCAGACTCGGTTTACGCTGGGTAAAACTGTTATATGCTTCCTGCCCATCATGAAACATACTGACCTCAAAACCAGCAGCTTCCAGATAGTCTCGCACCAACTGTGCAAGTTCGATTTCATCTTCAACCAGCATGACATGTTTCATCAATCTATTCCCTTCATGGTTTCATTTGTTTAGGAAAGCTCAGCTTGCATCGTAAACCACCCAGTGGTGAATGTGCAAAGCTTAAGCTGCCGCCCAGCGCCTGCGTAATTTTACATGATAATGCCAAACCCAGTCCGGTTCCGCCAGTCGCTCGGGTACGCGAATCATCGACACGGTAGAAACGCTCGCCAATACGCGCCAGTTGTTCATCAGTCAGGCCAAATGGACTATCATCGATATATAAGGTCCATTCTTTATCATCTTGCGTGGTGTGAATATGCACCTGCCCGCCTGCTTCAGTATAGCGAATACTGTTACTGAGCAAGTTCGCCACAATCTGTTTAAAACGATCCAGATCCAGATTTAACTCAGTCCCTTCGCCATCTGCAGTAACCGTCAATTCAGCCTGCTCAAAGTTCGGCTGGAAGTTAATAAGTTCCTGCTGCACCACCTCCCACGGATTCACTGTCGAGAAATAGAATTGCAATTGCTGGGCATCGACCTGTGCCAATGCTGCCAGATCTTGGGTCAGTTTTTTCAGGCTATTCACCTGAGCCAACATGGAAGCAAAATGTTCAGGCGTTGGTTTACGGATTCCGTCCTGCATCGCTTCAATCTGTGCTTGCAACACTGCCAATGGGGTTTTTAACTCATGCGAAGTATCTGCCACCCACTGACGGCGTGAGGTTTCATGCTGATCCAGAATCACCGCCAATGCATTTAATTCATTGGATAAATCACCTAATTCATCATTCCGGTTCACTTTCACCTGATATTGATAATTTCCTTGGGTCAAGGCACGTGTACCATTGAGCAGACGTTGAATCGGCTTTTTAAAATAAGTCGCCAATAACAGGGAGGCAATCAGACTCGCCAAAATACTGAGTGCATAGACCAGAAATAAATAACGCTTCTGGTTACTGAAGAAATTAATACTGAGCGCATCATCCTGATCCAGAACCGGTTTTAAGCCCAAATAGCCAACAATCTGATTATTCACCATAATCGGGCGATAAGAAATCTGTTCATCTGAAGCCTCACCCACTACGAAACGACGCTTGGCATCATACAGTGAGAGACGTGAACTGAGGCCAAGACGGTCCGGCATCTGAATAAACTGTTTTTTACCAGTCGGTTGCTGGGCTGGCTGCTCACCATTTTTGCGATCAGTTCTAAACAGATTTTGATTAGAACTGAGCGGGAATTTCAGGCCTTCAAAAGGCTGAAACTGGGAGGGCAAATTAGATGCTAATAAACGTAATTCTTCTTCATTGACCTGACGTTGGGGCAGCTCTGGATCCACCATACTCGGTGCCACTTGAGCCAGGGTCTGTTCCTGAAAATAACGCTGCTGTAAGGCAATATCATACTGTCGGCGTAACCACCAGCGTGATAATCGGTCATAATCATCTGGTGCGGCTTCACCTTCCATCTGGAGAATCTGTGCCTGAATCGCATTGCCCCAGTCCTGATAAACTGCATAGACATCTGCCAGATTTTCAATCACATAATCCAGCTTCTGCATTTCGACATCAGCGACATAGCGGGCGAAATTACGCTGCATATTCAGATGCAATACACCTAGGCTCACCGTGGTAATGACCAGCGTGGTCAACAGCACGGTCAAAAATAGACGTAATGCAATGGGAATACGGCGAATGTTCAAAACTAAAATCTCAATTTTTCTTCTATATTCATTATTGTAGCGAACACCGAAGCAAAAAACTCTTCATTGTTTCTTCATCTTTATTGTTTAATCTTTATCTAACATAGAATCAGCTTCTTGACAGGATAAATACAATGCAAGCCATGACAAAAATAGCTTTAATCAGTGCAAGTGTTTTATCAATGGGTGCGTTGACTGCCTGTCAATCCACCAGCAATGTCCCAAACAATGATCATTCCCACATGATGAAACATCATGAAGGCAAAAAACAGCATCTAACTCCCGAACAGCGTGAACAGTTTAAGGCGAAGCGTGCAGAACGCATGCAGTTTTCCAAACAGCTTCAACAAGCTTGTGACAATAAAGCCGTGGGTTCAGCCATTCAAATCAAGACTGGTGACAAGACCATAGACGGCACCTGTAAGATGGTCTTTAAAGCAGATCGTAAAGAGATGAAAAGCCATCGCGATGAACATCGTGGCATGAAAGCTGAACATCATCCAATGCGTGCTGATATGCGTAGAGGCATGATGCACGGTGAAGTCTTGACGGATGCCAAACGTGCAGAATTGACTAAACAGTTTGATCAGCGCCTCGCTCAACATCAGGCACATCAACGAGCCATGCTGCAAGCCTGTCAAGGCAAAAAAGACGGGACTGCTGCACAGATCAAGATGAGCGAACAAACTATCAATGGCAAATGTCATGTCCGTTTCCAGCCCACAGCCTCTACCTATTAATGCATAGGAATCAAGGCTTCACGACTAGCACCTTCGGGTGCTTTTTTATTGCGTGCTCTTTCATGCATACAGTTGACTATTCGTTTCCTGCAGAATATGGCTAAAGTCTTTATACTCAAGACCTTTAATGCGTCATGCAGATTAATCTTTGACTTTACAGTCACCAAGAAAACACCCCGAAAAGCTTGTACCGCAGGGGAAGTTGTTGCACGATTAGATCATTCCAAACCGTGTCAGTGAAGACAGGTTTTAGTTCATCTAAGATTATAACGCTGGTTCAACCAGTATTGAGGAAACCGATATGCCACAATACAAAGCGCCTTTACGTGATATGCAATTTGTGTTGCATGAATTATTAAATGCTGAACAACACTATGCAAATCTCCCTGCATTCCAAGAAAACGTAAGCCGTGAGCTGCTAGATCAGTACTTAGAAGCTGCGGCTGACTTCTGTGAAAACGAATTGTCTCCAATCAACCAGACCGGTGATCGTGAAGGCTGTACCTGGAATGACGGCGTTGTCACAACTCCGACTGGCTTTAAAGAAGCGTACCAAAAATACATCGAGCTTGGCTTCCCTTCTCTTTCTGCTGAAGAGCAATATGGCGGTCAAGGCTTACCGAACTCTTTAGGTATCGCGATTTCTGAAATGGTGGGTACTGCGAACTGGGCATGGGGCATGTACCCTGGCCTGTCTCACGGTGCGGTTCGTACTTTAGAACATCATGGTTCAGCTGAACAAAAAGACGCTTACCTGCCTAAACTGGTTTCAGGTGAATGGACGGGTACCATGTGCTTAACTGAATCTCATGCGGGTTCTGACTTGGGTATTATCCGTACTAAAGCTGAACCACAAGCGGACGGTAGCTACGCAATCTCTGGCGAGAAGATCTTTATCTCTGCTGGTGAACACGACATGGCAGAGAACATTATCCATATCGTACTTGCTCGTCTGCCAGGTGCACCGAAAGGTACCAAAGGTATCTCATTATTCATCGTGCCAAAATTCAACCTGAATGCTGACGGTTCTATTGGCGAGCGTAACGGCGTACGTTGTGGTTCGATCGAACACAAGATGGGTATCCATGGTAACGCGACTTGTGTCATCAACTTTGACAATGCTAAAGGCTTCCTGATTGGACCTGAAAACCGCGGCTTGAACTGCATGTTCACGTTCATGAACACAGCACGTATCGGTACAGCAGTTCAAGGTCTTGCAGCATCTGAAGGTTCATTCCAAGGCGCGCTTGCATACGCAAAAGATCGTCTGGCAATGCGCTCTCTTTCTGGTCCTAAAGCACCTGAAAAAGAAGCAGATCCAATCATTGTGCATCCTGCGGTACGTAACATGCTTTTAACTCAAAAAGCATATGCAGAAGGTGGTCGTGCACTGGTTTACCTGTTAGCACAATATGCTGACGTGGTTGAACATGCTGCAGAAGAAGCAGACCGTAAATTTGCAGACAACATCCTGTCATTGCTAACACCAATCGCAAAAGCATTCCTGACTGAAACCGGTTCTGAAGCTGCGAAACACGGTGTTCAGGTATTCGGTGGTCATGGCTTTATTTCTGAGCACGGTATGGAGCAGATCGTACGTGATACACGTATTGCTTGCCTGTACGAAGGTACCACTGAAATTCAGGCACTAGACTTGTTAGGCCGTAAAGTATTGGGTACGCAAGGTGCAATGTTGAAAGACTTCACCAAGATCATCCATAAATTTGCTGAAGCGCACAAAGACAATGCTGCAATGAAAGAATTCGTTGAACCATTGGCTGCCTTGAACAAAGAATGGGGCGATCTGACCATGCAGATTGGTATGCGCGCGATGCAAAACCCTGAAGAAGTGGGTGCGGCTGCAGTCGATTACCTCTACTTCTCTGGTTATGTCACTCTAGCTTACCTATGGGCACGTATGGCATTGGTTGCTCAGGAGCAACTGGCTGCGGGCACCACTGAGGTTGATTTCTACAATGCCAAAGTGACGACAGCACGCTTCTACTTCAAGAAAATCCTGCCACGCGTTCGTTCACACGTTGAAGTGATTGCGACAGGTGTAGAGCCATTGATGAACCTGGATGCGGAACACTTTGCATTCTAAGTTAGTCTCAGACTAGCTACATTTCAGAAAAAGGACGGTCAATCAACAGGCAGTCCTTTTTCTTTATAAAGAGTTACAGAATTAACCTTTAGTCGTCTAACATTCAGATTTTGAGTGTTTTAGACTGATTAAAACTCATTTAATCAAACAATAAACAGGTGACACACCATGCCAATTTATAACGCGCCACTTGCCGATATGAAATTCATCCTGAACGATGTCTTCAATGCAGAACAATTCTGGCAGGCCAATGAAAATCTAGCGCATCTGGATGCTGCGACAGCAGAAGCGATTCTTGAAGAAATGGCAAAATTTTCTCAAAACGTCATGCTTCCTCTGAACCGTACCGGAGATGAAGAAGGCGCAAAAATTGAAAATGGTAATGTGACCACACCTGCTGGCTTTAAAGAAGCGTTCAAACAATATGCAGAAGGTGGCTGGATTGGTCTGGGCGCAGATATGGAATGGGGCGGCCAGGAAATGCCGAAAATGCTAACGGTACTTTCTGATGAAATGCTGTTTGCCACCAACCCGTCTTTCATGCTGTATCCATTGCTTTCTGTTGGTGCGGGCATGGCGCTGAACAGCTATGCTTCACAAGCACAAAAAGAAACCTATTTACCTAAAATTTATTCGGGTGAGTGGTCAGGCACCATGTGCTTAACCGAACCACATGCCGGTACTGATTTGGGTATTATCAAAACCAAAGCTGAACGTAACGAAGACGGCACTTATAGCATCAGCGGCACCAAGATTTTCATCACGGGTGGTGATCATGACCTGGCGGAAAATATTATTCACCTCGTTCTAGCGAAAACCCCAGATGCCCCTGCTGGCTCTCGTGGTATTTCTCTGTTCATCGTACCGAAATTCTTGGTCAATGAAGATGGTTCTATCGGCGAGCGTAATCCGGTCGGCCCAGGTTCAATCGAACACAAGATGGGGATCAAGGCATCTGCGACTTGTGTCATGAACTTTGACGGTGCCAAAGGTTACCTCGTTGGTAAAGAAAACGAAGGTCTCGCTGCGATGTTCGTGATGATGAACTACGAACGTCTGTCGATGGGTATTCAAGGCCTAGGTGCTTCTGAATTCGCTTATCAAAACGCTGCGCAATATGCCACAGACCGTTTACAGGGTCGTAGTGCGGCTGGCGTTCAGTCACCAAGCAAACCTGCGGATAGCATTCTGGTGCATGGTGATGTACGCCGTATGCTGCTGAATGTACGTGCCAATAACGAAGCTTCGCGTGCCTTTGCAGTTTATGTAGGTCAGCAACTGGATATCACCAAATTCTCTACTGATCCTGAAGCGGTGAAAAAAGCCAATGACCGCGTTGCGCTATTAACACCAATCGCGAAAGCGTATTTAACGGATACCGCATTCCAGGCGACCCTAGATGCACAAATGGTCTTCGGTGGTCATGGCTATATCCGTGAATGGGGCTTGGAGCAATGTATCCGTGACCTACGTATTTCCCAGATCTATGAAGGCACCAACGGTGTACAGTCACAAGACTTGATCGGCCGCAAAACCATTAAATGTGGCGGCGAATATATCTCTGAATATATCTCTGAAATCCGTGACTTTGCCAATAGTCTGGATGCGGATCTAAACTTTATTAAAGATGCCACACTGGATGCAGCAACTGAAGTTGAATCGGTGACTCAGTACATTCTGGAAGCAGCACGAGAAAGCCATGACTTCCCGAATGCAACCGCAGTTGACTATCTGCACGCTGTAGGTCTGTTGAGCTTCTCTTATATGTTTGCGCGCATTACCAATGCAGCGAAAAATAAAGACGGTGAGTTCTATCAAAATAAAATCGCTCTGGCACGTTACTTTGTACAACGCATTCTGCCTGAACTGGCATTACGCATTACTAAAGTGAAATCAGGTTCTGACGTCATCATGAACTTCTCTGAAGATTATTTCACGACTCAAGCTTAAGCTAAAAATCTGCAATAAAAACGCCTGCATCAGCAGGCGTTTTTTATGAAAATGCAACAATTAAACTTTTTGAATTAGCAAGGTATCCGTCTGATTATTGCTTTTCAGATTCGAATGTTTATTTACAATTTTGATATTCCCCTCTGACTCTAAAGACTCGCAGAGCTCCACCACCTTTTGCATATCTTCAGCCTTAATGCCTACGCCGAGGATTAATTTTTTTCCGGCTTCTAATTGGCTAATTTTTGTTTGAATTTTATCTAACACTTTTTTCTCCTATTTATTCAATGTTACCACCCATACAATATAGCAATTTAGTCTAAAAAAAGCGCAAAAGTTCAAATAATTTAATCTTTATTTTTCATTCAATCATTCTGTGCATGATCTTTGCACGTTATTCTGCAACTATCTTTATTTCACATGAAAAATCAGGAGGATAATATGTCTAAATCACGTCCGAAAATTGAAAAATTTGAAGCTCTCCTCGACCGTCTTGGCAATCTTGCTGTAGAAAGCTTTCATTATATTGCGCTGTTTATTATTGGCTGTATGGTGATCTGGTCCGCTGGCCATACCGTCATTGACATTCTGACCGTGAAACAGTTCGCCACCATTGACGACATTCTTCTGTTGTTTATTTATCTGGAACTTGGTGCCATGGTCGGCATCTATTTCAAAACCAACCATATGCCAGTACGTTTCCTGATTTATATTGCCATTACTGCACTGACCCGTTTGCTGATTGCAGATATTCAACACACGCATAAAGCCAGCATGGATCTGGTGATTATTACCGGTTCGATTCTGATTCTGGCCTTTGCGATATTAGTGGTGCGCTATGCCTCATGGACTTATCCATCCGTGATTCGTGACAAACATAGTGAAAAGCCATTACCCCTTGGCAAAACACCGCGTCCAGAAGATGATGAATTGGCATAGTCTTTTAAGCCCTCTTTTTTTGCACTTCAGCTTAAAGTAATACTTAAGCCTCGTTTAGGGTTTTGGGAGATTTATCTCAAGCAATCTCTCCCTTGCGTAGCAGTGCTACTCATCTCCTCCACAGGAGAGGGAACTATTTTGGTCTTTTTGAGTTATTGACGTTTATAACTGAATTATCCGTTCAGAGTTTAGAGCAGTTTAACGATTCGGCACCAGCACATAGCGTCCGTTTTCATAAATCCAGTAGCTGCCACGCGGTGGTGCTGGTAACCCTAAACGCTGCCAATCGGTAATTACCGTATATCTCGAACTTTCAATCCGGGCAACATTCGGATCACCATTGACCCAGCTATAACTATTCGAATTTTGATAAATAGTGGTCGGTGCCTGATACTGAATGTTTAATCCACTTTGACTCTGTGCAGGTGGATAGCCCCAATATGGTGGTCGTTGCGGGTAATGTGGTCTTGGTGGCAGCGGACGTTGCGGATAATGCTGCCGTGGTGGATCATAAGATCGTGGAGCGCTGCGATAATTCGGTGTGGATCGATCTACACCACCATAACCCACCCAAGTATTGCCAGCCATACTTTGTGCAGAAGCTCCTAATAGCAATGCAGCCAATATTGCACTCGATAGTACGATTCTCATTTGAGCTTCCTCCGAATAATCTGCTTATATTTTAAACAAAATAGATGCAGAAAATATGGATAAGCTCGCTGGAGCTGCAATTTTTTGTAATGCGCTCGCCTATTTTCAATCTGACAGGCACGTCGGCAAACTACTGCTTTATGCTAAAATTACTTTTTTTAATGTTTCGAGTTGAATACTGTGTCTGATTTAAATTTCGATCGTTTACATGAATATTTTTCTAAAGTGCCGAGTGTTCAGAAAGAACGGATTGATAGCTATGGTTCAGATGGCAAACAGGCATGGTGGTTTAAGTTTCAGATCAATGTCGATCATCCGCTGGCTTGGCAAACTGTGCAAGAGCTGGGACATGTCCTGAATTATATTTCTAAAAATGAACGTCTTCCGACGCAGTTCCTGCCAGTATCTCCACCACCGTATATGAATGGTATCGCCAGAGATTTCTTGTGCTGGGTGATTCAGTGTAATCATGCCGATTTCCCGCCCGATGTCGTATGTGACTGGCTAGAAGCGCGTCTACCAAATCCAGTCGATGATGAAGCGCAATGGAAAATTAAAACAGATATTTCTGAGCTGGATCAATTAACGGATAAAGAGCTGGATCAGTTGGTTCCGCCGAATCCAGAATCAAAAAGCTGATAATAAAAAATCTCCCTAAATCCCTCTTTTTCAAAGAGGGACTTTCCTCCCTTTAAAAAAAGGGGGGGTCAGGAGGGATTTAAAATCAAAACGTCGACCAGCCGCTCCATTCCATAAAGCGATACAGCCAATATTTAAAGAATGAGTTTTCTGCATATTGCGTGTAGTCCACACTCATAGAACGGCCATTCAGATTTGACCATGCACCCTCAAAATATTGCTGAGCATCCCTAAAGACTTCGGCCTGAGGCTGCCCCACCACGCGCATATTGGTTTCCAGATTATAGTTTTTCAAATTCCGTACTGTAAAATTGGCCGAACCTAAAATCATTTCAGCTTGCTGAGCATTGCGCTTCATCAGGATCTTGCTATGACATTGCTCACCCTGAGTATGACACCAACGTACATTTATACCTGCCTCGTGCAATTCTGAAGCCACTTGCCGGTTTGGAATTCCATTCTTTTCACGGCCAAAGGCATCTTTATTTGGGTCGAGTAAAATCCGGACTTTGACACCGCGTTCATGGGCCGCTATCAGACTTTTGATAATCTTGCGCTCAGACAGATAAAACATCGCCAGATCAATCTGTTCATTGGCTTTCGCCGTCTGAATCAGATTCAGAATCGCATCATAAATGGCTTTTTCAGTCAGCACCTGAGCTTGTGGCTGGCTGCTGTCTGCCTGAAAATCCCCAACTACAATGGCTGGCATATTCGCTTGTGACATCATGCCTACAGACAGTTCTGTTTTCAGAATATCCACAGCTGTACTGCCCCAAACCAATAAGCCAATATTGGAATGCCGCGAACTGCCATCATGCGGGTTCATGGACGTGACCAGTGCTTTCCAGCCTTGATCGGTATCGACCACCATGGTTTTACGATGATTGGCTTTAAAGTTAAATAAATCAAAATAACTGCGCAGGGTAATTTTTTCTGGCCCAAATGGATTTGGCAACCAGCCTTTTTCCGGGTTATTGCCAATACCCTGGCAACATAAATACCAGAAGCCTGACCAGCCCGGATTGGAAGCCCGCAACGGCGTCAGATTGGTTTCAATCACATCAATACCGTGCTGACGTAATGCCCGATACTGCTCGGATCTAATCCCGCCATAGACCGAATTGATTGGATCCGTAATAAACTTGATTTCCACCTCAGGCTGCAGCAGGCGCTTACTAATTAAAGCATCACTCAATTGTTTACTCAGTGCCTGATGCTGCTGCGTAGATACACCGGTTTGCTGATTAAATAAAAACATGTCCAGCACAATCAGCGATTTGGCTTCTTCAATCATTTTCAGCATTTCATTAAAAATGCGATGATCTAAATGCTGTTTTCCTTCGGCATCCAGATAAGTCTGATCGGCCAGAAATTTGACTTCGGCATGACGCAGTTTGCCCGTGTAATTCAGACCTTCCGGCAAAGGCTTATACGTGTGGTAGATTGCCGAAGCTAAATAACCCACGGCCAGCATACTAATGATCAAAGTCGCATAACGGCGATTCGACCAGTTCAATTTATTGTGAATTCGTTGAAAGATACGCATAAGAAAAAACCTAACCCAATATACTCAGGCTAGGTTTTATCTTATGATTTTTCAAGTAGATTTCAGTGAGATCTAGATGATTTGGTCGATTATTTCAGTAGACCTGTTAGAAATCATACTGCACGCCGACAGTAAAGTTGCGACCCACGTGCGGAATATTCGACAGGAATGAAGTATGTGAATACACCTGATCATCGAGCAGGTTATTGGCCTTGAAATAAACTCGATAAGCATTGTTATCTGCAAGGCTATTGGCATAGCTTAAGCCAACATTCACCATATTGTAGCCCTGGGTTTCATCTTCATAGCTGGCGATCTTGTCCTGATTAAAGACATGATAATATTCAGCCAGACCTGACCAGCCATCGGCAAAGTCTGCTTCTACTTTGGTGCCTAAGCGACCTGCAGGTACACGTGGTGCATTCTCAGCTTCAATCTTGCCACGCACATAGTCCCCAAAGACGCTGACTTTATACATATCATTGATCTGATAACCGGCTTGTGCTTCTGTACCATAAAATCTAGCTTTGTCTTGGGTATATTGCACGCCACGTAAATTACCTTTCTGCGCTACCGTTTCGCCATAGATATAATCATCAAACCAGTTGTGATAGACATGCACATGGTAATCCAGTTTATCCCCTTCATAATGCAGACCTAACTCGAGATTATTTGAAGTTTCTTTATCGAGATCAGGATTACCGAGTTCATAGGTATTGGTCGCAAAATGCAAGCCATCAGCATAGAGTTCTTGAGCTAAAGGCAAACGCTGCTGATGAGATCCCACCACAGAAAGTTTGTAGTTCGGTGCAAATTCCCAGTTGGCAGCAGCGGATGCAGAGACACCAGTCCCCGAATAATCTTTCTGATCCGAATCTACTTTCACTTTTTGATGATCGACACGCGCACCAAGTTCAACATGCACATCGCCAAGTTGCTTATGTTCTAAAGCAAAAAGACTGAATTTGTCAGTTTTTGTGTCCGGCATCACGACACCTGAACCATGAACATGATGTTCTTCATCGTCCTCATCGCCATCTTCATGATGGTCATGCTCTGATGCGGCAAGATTAATTTTTTGCTGTGAAATCTGGGTTCCGATCACCCCCTCCCAACCTGCAACTGGCACGTGCACCAACTCTAAACGACCGTCATAACCTTTGCTTTTAAAGTTACTGATCACTTCATTTTCTTCAAGTTCATCGTGTTCATAATCGGTAATGCTGGCATGTGCACGTAGTTTTTCAACACCGGCAAAAGGCTGTTCCAGTTCGGTGCGTACTTCATAGCGTTCAGATTTTAAATCTACCCATGGTCCACCATGCTCTTCATGGGGTGGTGCATCTGGGTCAGGTGTTGGACAACCATGAAAATGATCACCATGTAAAACACAACCATGATATTCATGACTATGCCCTGGCAAGCCATACTGATCCTGACGGTTGCTATAAGACAGACCGACAAAACCACGATCATGAATCCATGATCCGCCAATATTGACTGTTTGCCCTTCAGCAAAAGTATTGCCCACACGACGTTCTTTTTCTAATTCGTCATCATGCTCATGAAAATAATCCGGTGCAATATAATCATTGGCGTTACGCTTTGAGCCTTCTACACGCAAAGCAAAGTTTTCACCAATACCCGCTGTTACACCAGCACTTGCCAGTTTTTCATCACTGCCGCTGTTATAACGCAGGCCGACTGTACCTTCCAAACCATCTTCAGGCATTTGAGTTGGGATTTTTTGATCAGTGACATTCACCAACCCACCAACTGTACCAGCGCCATAAAGCAACGTAGATGGACCGCGAATCACTTCGACCTGTTTCGCCAGAATCGGATCGACGGTGACAGCATGATCCGGAGACAAGGTCGAAACATCAGCAGTTTCTGAAGCATGCTGTAATACTTTTACGCGTGGGCCATCTTGACCACGAATCACAGGACGACTTGAGCCTGAACCATATTGATTAGAATACACACCAAGTTCATCTGCCAAGGCATCACCAATGGTGGAGGCGCGTTCAGACAGTGCTTTCTGATCCACGACCTGATCCGCAACCGCGAAATCCGCCGCAGTCTGCACCAATGGATGAGCTTGCACCTGAATCGTGTCCATGGTCTGAACCGGGATAGAAGATGAGGCTTGCTCTGCAAATACTGTAGGCGTAACTACAGCAAAAATTGACAATGTTATTAGATTCTTAGGGAAGGACATGACCGAAGCTCAAATTCAGTATTTTGGATGAATGTTATAATATAACATTTCATTGTTTTTGCAATCCTTTACGATAATCAGTGCTATATTTTATTAGAATGTCTTTTGAATATTTTTGATTCCATTAAAACATTGTCTTTATGCCCTTTACCTTATCGCATGCTGTGCTTGCTCCACCTATTTCATATTTAACTGGGAATAGACTCCCTGTTGCTGCGCTGGCCATTGGCAGCATGGTTCCAGATCTGCATCGTCTATTTAGTCATACTAATTCTAATATCACCCATTTATGGTCTTCTCTGATTCATCCAGATCTCTGGATCGGTCTGGCTTTTTGTGCGGTCTGGTACCTGATTTACCGGCCCGTGATTTACCGTTTCATCGGTATTCAGCATGATTTAAAAATTCACAATATCCTTTCAGCACTAAAATTTATCCTGGTGATGTGTCTGGCACTCATCATTGGTACAGCCACCCATTTAATCTGGGATGGACTAACGCATGTCGACTTTCGTACTTTTGCCTTTCATGATTTTTTAGCCCAACAGTTTCAGCTATTTGGTAACAGTTATCCATTGCACCGGATTTTACAGATTGGCACCTCCGTGATTGTCTTGCCTTTTATCCTGTGGATGAGCCTGCATTATTATAAAACTCATCAGCAATATCTTGCAGTCAGCCTAAAAATCAAATCGTTTGCCTGGGGCTTATTGCTCTTTTCTATATTTACCGGCCTATTTTCGGTCTGGGATTATGCGCGCTATATTTCTACGGAAGTCTGGCGATCGGACCTCTATTATTTTACTGGTCGCTCGATCAATGAATTTAGCCAAGGCTTTCTGATCACCTTTAGTCTGGGCTGTTTATTGTTTTTATTTTTAGATAGAGATCGCAGGATGGGTTAAACAAAGCACTGGCTTTGCCCCTATTCACTTTAAAATGATATTGTTTTTGACCCAAGTTCTTGTGACAACATGCCCAAAGAGGCATAATCCTACCTTTACTTAAAAGCGGTACGCTGTTTACGTATTCGCTGACCTTAACCCATATAGTTGGATTTCTAACGCTATGATGCGAACTCATTACTGCGGTTCTTTAACCGAAGCTCAAATTGACCAAACCGTAACATTATGCGGTTGGGTACACCGTCGCCGTGACCACGGTGGTGTAATCTTCCTTGACATGCGTGACCGTGATGGTCTTGTTCAAGTGGTTATTGACCCAGATACTCCTGAAGCATTCGCAACTGCTGATAAAGTACGTTCAGAATTTGTATTAAAAATTACAGGCCGTGTACGTCGCCGTTATGAAGGCACAGAAAATGCCAATATGGTGAGCGGTCAAATCGAAGTCTTGGGTAAAGAAATTGAAGTTCTTGCTCAGTCTGAAACTCCGCCATTCCCATTGAATGACGAAAACACCAATATTTCTGAAGAAATTCGTTTGAAATACCGTTTCTTGGACATCCGTCGTCCAGAAATGTTAGATCGTTTACGCTTCCGTTCTAAGTTAACCAACCTGATTCGTAACTACTTCGAAGACAATGGTTTCTTAGACGTTGAAACACCAATTTTGACACGTGCGACTCCTGAAGGTGCGCGTGACTATTTAGTGCCAAGCCGTGTATCTAACGGTAGTTTCTACGCACTGCCACAATCTCCACAGCTATTCAAACAGTTGTTGATGGTGGGCGGTATTGATCGTTACTACCAAATTGCTAAATGTTTCCGTGACGAAGACTTACGTGCGGATCGTCAGCCAGAATTCACCCAAATCGACGTTGAAACATCGTTCATGAGTGACGATGACATCATGGATTTAATGGAAACTCTAACCGTTAAGATGTTCAAAGAACTTCTAAATGTTGAGTTTGATAAATTCCCACGCATGACCTACAACGATGCAATGCGTGACTATGCATCTGACAAACCGGATATGCGTATTCCTTTGAAACTGGTTGACGTTGCAGACTTAATGCAAGACGTTGAGTTCAAAGTATTCGCAGGCCCTGCAAAAGATCCTAAAGGTCGTATCGTTGCGCTTCGCGTACCGGGTGCTGGTTCACTTCCACGTAGCGCGATTGATGAATACACCAAGTTTGTAGGCATCTACGGTGCACGTGGTTTGGCCTACATCAAAGTCAACGAACTTGAAAAAGGTATCGAAGGTCTTCAATCTCCAATCGTGAAATTCATCGAGCCAATCGTGCTTGATCTATTGAAACGTGTTGGCGCTGAAAATGGCGACATCGTATTCTTCGGTGCAGACAAAGCCAAAGTTGTAAACGATGCCATGGGCGCGCTTCGTGTGAAAATCGGTCATGACCTTAAATTATCAACTTGCAAGTGGGCACCACTTTGGGTTGTTGATTTCCCAATGTTTGAAGAAACTGATGATGGTAAATGGACGTCTGTTCACCACCCATTCACGCTGCCAAAATCTAGCGTAGAAGAAGTGAAGAACAACCCAGGTGCGGCATTGTCTGTGGCTTATGACATGGTATTAAACGGTACTGAAATCGGTGGTGGTTCACTGCGTATTCACAACCTTGAAATGCAAAAAGCGATCTTTGAAGCGCTTGGTATTGGTGAAGAAGAAGCAGAAGAGAAATTTAGCTTCTTATTAAATGCATTACGTTACGGTGCTCCTCCGCATGGTGGTTTGGCATTCGGTCTTGACCGTCTGGTGATGCTCATGACTGGCGGTTCTTCTATTCGTGACGTGATTGCATTCCCGAAAACCAAGACTGCTGAATGTCCATTAACGCAAGCACCAGCACCAGTTGAATCAAACCAGCTGCGTGACCTTGGTATTCGCTTACGTGAAAAACCAAAAGCTGAATCTCAAGAATAATTCTTGAAAATTTAAGTGAAAAAGCCCTGCCTCGTGTGGGGCTTTTTTTGTGTGATTGAGTCACATCTGGAACAGTGGCATAATAGCCACAGTTTTTAATCTAAGGTAATTAGCAATGGCTATGCGTCCTGCAGTTCGTAATCGCAGCATTATGCTTATTGTATTTTCAGTGGTTCAATGGCTGTTCATGCGCTATATCCTTGCCAACAACCTGTTCAACCTCGATACCAATGACCGTATTGTGTATTTTTGCCTGAGCAGTATTTTAGGTGCCCTGCTGATTTTTGTAGGTTTGATTTATATGGTGCTGAAGGGCAATCCGGACAAAGACCTATAATCTGACCATCTGGATACCATGTACACCCTACTCAAAAATTTCTCCAAGCTTCCGTTAAGATTCATTCAAAATCTTGCGCAACTGGCTGGATCTCTTTTGTATTTCAGCCATTCTTCTGCACGCCGAGTGACTGAGATTAATCTGGCCTCTGCTTATCCAGAACTTTCCGAATCTGAACGAGCTGATTTGACTAAACGCAGCCTCAAAAGTCAGTGCATGACGTATGCAGAATCCGTCAAAATTTGGGGTTCATCTTCTGAATATGCGCTGTCTTTAATTCGAGATGTGCATGGTGCAGATCTATTTATTCAAGCTTTGCAAAATCCTCAGGGCTGCTTGGCTGTAGTTCCACATTTTGGTACGTGGGAGCTGTTGAATGTCTGGGTAAACCAGCATACATCACCCGTGATTATGTACAAACCCAGCAAGAATGAAGACATCGATCGTTTTATGCTTGAAGCTCGGCAACGTCTGAATGCCACACTGGTTCCGACTGATGATTCTGGGGTACGTGCTTTATTTAAGCATTTAAAACAAGGTGGTTTTTCTGCGATTTTACCGGATCATGTTCCTAAAGAATCTGGGGGAATCTATTCTTATTTTTATGGTCAAAATGCCTTATCTTCTACCTTACTTTCCAAACTGGCAGCTAAAACTCAATGTGCTGTAATTGGGCTGAGCTGTTTAAGACGTGATGATTTATCTGGTTATGATATTGTTGTGACCCAACTTTCTGACGATATTTCGTCGAAAGACCTACAGTGTTCTGTGGATACCTTAAATAAAGAAATGGAGCGCATGATTAATGTCGCTCCAGAACAGTATTTGTGGGGATATAAAAGGTTTAGGAAGATTGATAGTAATAAAAATTTATATATGAACACATAATTTTAAACTAGGCTTTGATCCAATAGGTCAAGGTTAATATCATACTCAAATAACCGCGCCCGCTTAGAAGCAGCTAAAATATCTTCTTTATTTAGTTCCGTTGTTAAGTTAACAACATGCTCATTAGAACATGACTTTAATGTTGAATAAAAATCATAAAATTTAAAACGATCTCCGATTAACTTTTTGTCATCAAAATGCAACCAAATCCATGGAATACCATAAGCTTGAGCAATAATTAAACCATGCAATGAACTAGAAATACAAACATCCGCGCTAGCTATTTCATCAATTACTAACCATGGTTCTCTTTTAACATTAATAACTTTAATATCCTCATCTTCTTTAAACATCTGATGAAGTAAATCAAAATGTTCATAATGAGGACAAAGGGCTATCTTTATCTTTTTTTGCTGTTTTGGAGAATAATATCGAGGTAATAAAAGTGCTGGATCGCCAAATATATCAGGTATATTAATTCCTAATTGTTGAACTAATTCATTTTTTGTTAATCGTCCACGTACAGCCAAGAATGTTACCCGAGGAATTACTTTTTTAAACTTTCTGACTTTTCGATTATCAATCGGTTTTATTAATCCTGAACCCCAAACCTGTATTTCTGTATCTGTATCAATTAAATGATGAATAACTGAACCAACTGAAAAAATAGTTTTTGGGACGTTAGAAAAATTTCGACTGTTTACAATACTCTTACCGGTCTTCATAGATATAAGCCATGGCCCGATCCAATCCCCAAAATTTGGGGTAGAATCCCACCAATAACAAGGCAGCATATTATTCAAAGTTTTAAAGACTTCTTCTGAACGAGCATCTACTATTGAAGCTCGCTCTACTCTTAATTTTTTTTTAAAAAACATTTATGTAAACTCGTAAATTATGAAATTATTCAAAATAATAAGTGATTTAAAGCATATATACGATCACGCCACATACGTTTCTGCTTTTTCAACCCATACGATAAACTACGATTTTCTTTTTCCTTACGTGATACACCCTCAGAAGCCACTGTTCCCAAAATATCACTATCCAGACCAGCAGGTCGAACCAAGGCTGGCCATACCCCTAAACCTTTACCATTCTTACTCAGCCAAGTCTGGAAGAAAATATCTACCGGCATGTTTATGGTTTTACCAGCTTCTACAAACGCTCGAGCACCTTGACGTGACCAGATTAAACCCAAACCACGAATAGGAAAGTAGAAGGCATGCCAGACACTCATATCTTCAATCTGGGTAATATCTTTTGCCAGCTTTTTCTTTTTGGCGGCAATATTAATTAAATACCAATCCAGTTTTTTATACTGGTCCAGATATTCAAACAGACCATCCAGCTTTGTCTTAAAGTCTGGACCAATCTTCATATCATCTTCAAGCACAATCAGGTAATCTGCATCAGTATTCAAAAACTTCTCTGCACAGCCATAATGGCTGAGATAACAACCAAGTTCCGAGTTAATCAGGCTACGACCTAAAATCTGTTTCGCACCTTGATCATCATAGTTGGCAAATTCAGTTAAAGCTTTACCACGACCATCGACTGCAGAGAAACGCTCAAAAGGCCACTGTACTGCATCCAGTTGCTGAGTCGCTCGTTCCAGCCGTTCATGACTACCATCCAGATTAATCAGATAAGTGATTATTTTCATCATGAACCTCTAAACCAAAATTGAATTGGGTAAATAACCAGCCAGTTTTTGCTGCATGGCATCACTCACCTGTTTTGCTTCTGCCGGATTCAATTGATCCAGACTTTGAATACAGCCATATTTTATTGCAGGATTGGTCAAGGCTGAAACGAAACTGCCAAGGCTATCTTCATTTTTTAGATAAGCCAATTCAATATCAGGCTTCAGCTCAGCTTCCTGCTTTTGAATCTTGAGATGATTCATCAGTGAAATGGGATTAAGCTGCTCTACACTGCGGAACTTGTATTTAATCTGGGTTTCCAGCAACTGTGGATCTGTCAGAAAATAATCTTTCAAAACATGACGATCCACAATATGTGGATAATGATGGATCTCGAAAAACTTTTTAAAGCCTAAGATATCCGCGCCTAACATTTGTGCAATCATATGCTTCGGTTGAATCGGCTTGCCAAATTGGCGCTGCAAAAATTGGCGATACTTCAACTTTGTCTTCAGCGCAAAACTGCTTTGCCAGTGACCATAAATCACCAAACGCTCACCGTTTAGAAAGTCGTCTACCTGTGCGGTTGAATTAAAGAAGAAGTCATCATTCAAATAAATAAAGTAGTCTGATAATCCTTCAATATTCCAGAGCATACTTTCAATCGATCGGGTATTGAAATTGGGCAAATGCTGCTCATAACCTTTAAAAATTTCCCGATGATCCACTACACGGATCTTATCAGCAGAACACAGACCTTGTGCAGCAAACTCATCAATAAATTCTGGACGCTGGTTATCTGTCACCACAAAAATATTGCGGCAAAAAGGTACATATTTCAGGATTGAAGCAATGTTGTAGTAGATTTCATTATCACTGGCGAAACGGGTATCACTGACTGCATCAGATGCATCTTCACCAGTCAGATATTTATGACGTTTCCTTTTTAATTCAAGATCATTGCCATCCACCCAGGCAATTACAATATCAATCTGCTGCATTCACTTTATCACTTAAAAATATGTACCTGATGGCTAAATTATTACATCTAATAATTATTGCCAAGCATCCTTGATCCATTGCGATGGCAACACATAACGGTACCATTTACCACCACCGCCATTAATGGCATCTGGTGGATTGATTTCACCATGGAAAATAATAATTTTGACGCCTTCCGGCTTCACTGGTGGCTTGAAATAAGCCATGGGAATTTTTTGCAGACAGTGATATTTATAGCTCTTGCACCAGGAATCCGGCCAATAACTCAGTTTCTTTTCCTGATCAACATACCAGGATAAATAAGCCTGCTCATTACGGAATTTCTGGCGGATTTCGTCAAAATGTTCACGGAAATATGGCATCAGTCCCGGGAAAGCACCTAACTTAAAACGATAAACTGAACTATTTCCGGTAATACGCCATGGGCGTTTCCAGTCATGGATAATCAGAAAATCACCTGGATGGGTAAAGAAACTATCAATATTATCAACAATGACAACATCTAAATCGAGGAATAGTGCATTACCTTTTAAACCATATAAATCAGGTTCAAATGTAGAAAGTTTATTCCAGCCGCGTTCAGGACTGCCTGCTGGCAGGGCCAATGGAGGAATTGGAAAACATTCAACAGCAGAATCAATGCCTTCAGTACGATCAGTCAGACACATCATTTTAAAATCAACCGTGGTATGACGTTTGACCATATTGTATAAACGATTGACGTACTCTGCCCCATATTTGGTGCCCCACTTCATGCATAGCACAATATTCTGTTCAGACTGTGTATGAGTCTGGTCTGACAGTGAGTCGCTTACGTTTTCCTGCATGTATTCATCTTCCACCAGCATTCTGCGCCATATCATACCATTTCTAAAGCAAAGTTACTGCCTGCTTTTCAACGCCTTCATCATACTCAAAAATACTTTATGGTATGATGTGCAGTCGCTTCGAGAACACCAATATTGGCTTGAACTCAAGCCCCCTCTATTAGAAACACATAATCAGGTTGATATGAAAATAGCAGTTGCAGGTACCGGTTACGTCGGCCTTTCCAATGCCATGATCTTCTCACAACATCATGAAGTCGTGGCATTAGATATTATCGACAGCAAAGTTGAAATGTTGAATCAGAAGGTTTCTCCAATTCAGGATCATGACATTTCAGCTTTTTTAAGTGAAAAACCACTGAACTTCCGGGCAACAACTGACAAATATGAAGCTTATCAGAACGCAGATTTTGTCATTATTGCAACACCTACGGATTACGACACTAAAACCAATTATTTTAATACCCAGAGTGTGGAAAGTGTCATTGGTGATGTAACCGAGATTAATCCTCAAGCAGTCATGATTATTAAGTCTACGGTTCCTGTGGGCTTCACCAAAACCGTAAAAGAGAAATTTAATACAGAAAATATTATTTTCTCTCCAGAATTTTTGCGTGAAGGTAAAGCCCTACATGACAACCTTTATCCATCACGTATTATTGTTGGAGAGAAGTCAGCGCGTGCCCAACAATTTGCAGATATGCTGATTGAAGGTGCAATCAAAAAAGACAGCACTGTGCTGTTTACTGACTCAACCGAAGCTGAAGCAATCAAGTTATTTGCCAATACCTATCTGGCTATGCGCGTGGCTTTCTTCAATGAACTGGATACCTATGCACAAACGTTCGGTTTAGATACTCAGCAAATTATTGAAGGTGTCTGTCTGGATCAGCGAATTGGCAACCACTATAACAACCCTTCCTTTGGTTATGGCGGTTACTGCCTACCAAAAGATACCAAGCAGTTATTGGCTAACTACAGTCAGGTACCAAGCAATCTGATACAGGCCATTGTGGATTCTAACCGTACCCGTAAAGACTTCATTGCCGATTCCATTTTAGCTAGAAATCCGTCGGTGGTCGGGATTTATAGACTGGTCATGAAAAGTGGTTCAGATAATTTCCGTGCCTCTGCCATCCAAGGCGTGATGAAACGCCTTAAGGCTAAAGGTATTGAAGTCATTATCTATGAGCCAACGCTCAAAGAAGCAGAGTTCTTTAAATCTGAAGTAATTACTGATTTAGAAATTTTTAAACAGCGGGCAGAGGTGATCATCACCAATCGTCGATCTAAAGATCTCAGTAATGTTGAAGATAAAGTTTATACACGTGATATTTTTGGAGGCGATGAATGAAAATTCTGGTAACAGGTGCAGCAGGTTTTATTGGATTTCATGTTTCCAAAAAGCTTTTAGAACGTGGTGATGATGTCGTCGGGTTCGACAACATGAATGACTACTATGATCCAGCGTTAAAACAGGCACGTGTAGATCTGTTAATTCAAACGGCAGAACAGCAGACGGGGCAGTTCAATTTTATTCATGCTAACCTCGCAGATAAAGCTGTGGTCGAAAAGTGTTTTCAGGAGCATCAATTTGATCGCGTGATTCATCTGGCAGCACAGGCAGGTGTACGCTATTCGCTTGAAAACCCAATGAGCTATGTCGAAAGCAATATTGTAGGCTTTACCAATATTATTGAAGCCTGTCGCTATGCCAAAACGCCACATCTGACCTATGCCAGCACCAGCAGTGTCTATGGTGCCAACACCACCATGCCTTTTAGTGAAAAACATGGTGTTGATCATCCGATCCAGTTTTATGCAGCAACCAAACGTGCCAATGAATTGATGGCGCATAGCTATAGCCATCTATTTAAGCTACCAACGACAGGCCTGCGCTTCTTTACCGTTTATGGTCCTTGGGGTCGCCCAGATATGGCACTATTCAAGTTCACCAAAAACATTATTGAAGGCAAACCTATTCCGGTCTTTAACCACGGCAACCATACCCGTGACTTTACCTTTGTCGTAGATATTGCTGAGGGGGTGATCCGTTCCAGTGACCAGATTGCTGCACCTAATCTAGACTGGGATAGTAATAACCCTGATCCATCAACCAGCAATGCCCCGTTCCGCATCTTTAACATCGGAAATAATTCGCCAGTGAAACTGATTGAATATATCCGTGCCATTGAAAAAGCTGTGGGCAAAGAAGCAATCCTAGACTTACTACCACTGCAACCAGGTGATGTACCGGATACTTTTGCAGATAGTTCTGCTCTGGAACAAAGTGTAAGTTATAAACCTTCAGTATCCGTAGAAGATGGAGTAAAACAGTTCGTGAACTGGTATCGAGACTTTTATCAAGTCTAAAACTCTAAAAAGGACTCACTCTATTTTATTAGCATGGGTCCTTATATATTTAAATTACTAACATGACTTCCATAGAGAACCAAGTTTTTGATCCCATTCTATAGGTGTTATGATCATGCGACCCGCATTTGGTGTTAGGGTAATTTCACTAAAAAACACTTGATCTTGTGATAATAAAAAATCTATTCGACTATAACCATAAGAAAAACACAATGACTCTGATAGTTCTAACAATTTCTCAAGCTGAGGTGGTCGTCCTATATTATTAGGTGCATTTTCTTTCAAATCTACTTTAAATGGTTGTAATAACCATGAAGTATCATAAATATTTGAATATTCATTGTTAAGATTATCAATGATATCTACTTCTAAATACTCTGGCTTCCCTTCAAAACAATGAATACGACAAGTGGTAATTATATATTGATTATTTATATCCATAAAAAGATCAATATATTGTTCAGCTAAAATCATAGGCTGGATATTTTTATAATGCCATTCTCGCTTAAGATAATACATATTCATGCTTAAATGTTTATTGATTTTTAAACGTGCCTTATGAACATCAAAATTGTTTCGATTATTACAAATAATAGCACTACCACTATCATGATTGCACTTCAGAACAAACTTATCTGGAAACTGCTCAAATTTAATATCATCATAGGATTTATATAGTCCTATTAAAGGAACAAAATAATCCCATCCTATTTTTTCTGCTACTAACTTCCTTACTACAGCTTTATCCGCGAGCTTTGTATGCAGAGAATCACGACTAAAAATCATTCGCGCTGTTACTTTCTCATTAAAACTTTGCGGTGCATTAAAATTAGGAATATAACCTAATTTAGACACAAATCTTTTCGTTAAGTATTTTTTGTCTGATACAAATTTAGTTCGAATTACTTTAGCTTGGTAAATAATATTTTCTATCATAATAAATAATGATATCTTACATTTAAGATATTCATTATAACAGATTGAAACAAACAAGATGCAAATGTTTAACTATTTTCTGAATCAAAAAATTAAATATATTACGTAATTAATATTGAAAAAACCTCTCAAATGAGAGGTTTTTTCAAGCAATAAATTCTGAATTACTTCACATAAGTTAACCAGTGTGCATATTTAGGATCTTTACCCTGAACTGCATCAAAATAAGCTTTCTGGATTTGTGTGGTGATTGGACCACGTACACCCTCACCAATCTGACGATCATCGTATTCACGGATTGGTGTTACTTCTGCAGCAGTACCGGTAAAGAATGCTTCATCTGCGATGTAGAACTCATCACGGGTAATACGACGTTCAATTACGTCATAACCCAGGTCTTTAGCAATAGTAATAATGGTTTGGCGGGTAATACCATCCAGCGCGCCACCTGCGATATCAGGCGTATGAATCACGCCATCACGCACCAGGAATACGTTTTCGCCAGAACCTTGGCATACATAGCCTTGTGGGTCGAGCAGCATTGCTTCGTCATAACCTGAATGCGCCACTTCCTGATGTGCAAGAATGGACAAGGTGTAGTTGCCTGATGCTTTGGCCTTACACATAGTGACGTTCGGATGATGGTGGGTAAATGAAGAAGTTTTTACGCGAATACCCTTCGCCATTGCTTCTTCACCGAGGTAAGCACCCCAGCTCCATGCCGCAACTACGGCATGAATGGTATTGTCAGTTGCAGCAATACCGAGTTTTTCAGAACCAATAAAAATAATTGGACGTAAATAGCAAGACGCTAATTTGTTTTCACGAACAACATCAATTTGAGCTTGCTCTAATGCTGCTTGATCAAATGGAACTTTCATTTGATAAATTTTTGCAGAATTCAACAAACGCTTCGTATGTTCTTTTAGACGGAAAATAGCCGTTCCATTCGGGGTTTCATAAGCACGGACGCCTTCAAACACACCCATGCTGTAATGCAAAGTATGTGTTAATACGTGAGTTTTTGCCTCACGCCAGTCAACTAGTTGTCCATCTTGCCAAATGAAACCATCACGATCAGCCAAATTCATGCCACAAACTCCAATTTCTCACAATTATTCACTATCCAGTGCAAAGTCTGCACTTGGATCAATTAGTCTTTGCCATAACTTGCAAACGGTCATTCGGGTATCGTGCCAGTCGCTTGCAGACACTTGCATGGATTGATTTGCAAGGGCTAAGCGGTGGCTCTCGGCGCGTTCACGGAGATAAGCTTGAATCAGAGCAGTCGCATCGTCGCTGGATAAGCAACCTGATTTTGCGGCATCCTCAAGAATTCGTACATTGTCGGAGAAATGGGCGAGATCTTTATTCGTCCCACTCCAAGCCAACACCGCATACTGTGCCATAAATTCGATGTCTACGATACCACCTGCATCTTGTTTTAAATGAAAAATACCATCTTTTTTTTGCTCTTTAGAAGAACCGAGATGCTCCTTCATTTTCTGACGCATTTTCAGTACTTCTGCCCGTACATAATTTTCATCACGGGGCTGAATCAAAATATCCCGGCGCAAGACTTCAAACTTTTTCCGTAAGCTCATTTCACCCGCAATCGGGCGGGCTCGTACCAAGGCCTGATGCTCCCATAGCCAGGCACTCTTGAACTGATACTGTTCAAAGGCTTTTAAACTGGTGACCAAAAGCCCAGCTTCGCCCGATGGACGCAATCGGGTATCGACTTCATATACACGTCCATCCAAGGTTTGCGTGGTCATCAGTGACATAAACTTTTGTGCAACCCGCATGGCAAATTCAAAGCCACTGATCGGCTTAAGTCCATCGGTATCGGCCTGTTCACCCATATAGTGAATAAACACCAGATCCAGATCCGAGCCATAACCCAATTCAATTCCACCGACTTTACCATAACCAATGACTGCAAAAGCCGTATGCTCGACTGAACAGCGCTGCCCTTCTGCATCCAGTGGAAAACCATGCTTTTTTGCCACAATCTGATAGGCCAGATGCAGCGCTGCATTCACCGATACTTCAGCAATATCGGTCAAGGCATCGGAAACTTTCATTAAAGGACTTTCAGCCAGCACATCACTGGCGGCAACGGCCAGAACATTAGATTTTTTAAACAGGCGCAAGACCCGCATCTGGTCTTCGACCTGATCAATTTCAATCCGTAAAAGTTGCTGACGTAAAGAGTCTTCCAGATCCTGACGTTTTGGCAATTCAAAATCCATCGACAGGAATTCATCCAGTAGCACCGGATAATGGGTCAGTTCTTCACAAATCCAGGGGCTGACCGTGGCCATCTTCACCAGTCGCTGCAACGCCCCTTTACTCTCGATTAACATCACCAGATATACCGTACGGCGCATCACTGATTCGACTAAGGGCATCAAGCGCACCAACGCCACCTGAGGATCATCTGACTGTAAAACGGCTTCAATTAAATGCGGCCAGAAGGTTTTTAAACGTTGTACCGCCTTTGCCGGTAATTTTTTTAAGGCATGCCCATTCCAAAACTCATAGACAAGATTCTTTGCATTATCATCCAACACTTCTTTGAGTTTCTTTTCCAACTGGGAAAAACTTTCAACCAAGGTGTCAGGGCCATTTTCCTTGATTAAATGATCAAACTGATACATCACTTTGTCACGCTTTTCATTGAGATATGCCATAAAGCTGTCCCAATCCGCAAAACCAAGTGTGTCCGTTATACGCGCCCTTAACTCTGGCTCTGTCGGTAGTGATTGCGTTTGCTGATCATTCAGTGCCTGAATCGCGTGCTCAACCCGGCGCAGGAATAAATAGGCATTTTCCAGATCCTGCACCGCCTGTTCATCCAGCAACTCGGCATCATCCAGATGATTTAGATTCACCAGACACTGCCGATCCTGCAATTCAAGTTTGGCCCCGCCATAAATCAGCTGAAACACCTGCACGATAAATTCGACTTCGCGAATGCCACCGGCTCCGAGCTTGATATCATCTTCAATATTACGGCGCTGTACTTCGCGCTCGATCATGGCTTTCATTTCGCGCATGGCTTCAAAAGCGCTGTAATCGACGTACTTGCGAAATACAAATGGACGGGTCATCTCCAGCAGCTCGTCGCCTTCTGGACTTGGATTGACAATACGCGCTTTAATCCAGGCATAACGCTCCCATTCACGCCCATGCTGGCTCAGATATTTTTCCAAGGCTGCATGACTAATGGCTAGTGCTGAACCATCGCCCCAGGGACGCAGGCGCATGTCGACGCGGAATACAAAGCCATCCGCCGTGATCTGATCCAGCAAATGAATGAGTTTTTGTCCCCACAGGATGCAAAACTGCTGCACATCAATACATTTACGCCCATCAGTTTCACCCTGCTCATCGAAGGCAAAAATCAGGTCGATATCACTGGAAAGATTGAGTTCTTGGGCGCCGAGTTTCCCCATGGCAATGACAATCAGATCTTGGACTTTTCCGTTATAGCCGATTGGCTGGCCATACTTGGCAACGACCGGAATACGGGCAAAATCTTTCGCCGCACAGATGCACGCATCGGCAAAATCGGAGAGTTCTTGGGTGAGGGTAATGACATCGGTGAGTTGATTGGCATCCTGCCAGATCCAACGAAACATCAATCGAGCCCGCAAAATACGCATTGCGCGCATCCACGTTGCTTCATCGCTTATATTTAGGATGCAGTGCTGCACCAGCTGATCAATATATTTCCGACTGAGTGAGCCTTGAAACTGGTCAATTGCATAATCCTGTTCCAGTAGACTCTGGTGATTGGCCAATACCTGTTCGGCATATTGGCTGGCTCTTAAGGTTTTCTGCAATTGTGCCGCATTCATCACTCAACTCTTCCCCTGAAACATTCTGCTTAGTTATAGCAGGAGTTTTGTCTCAGTGGGAATGTTTTAGCTTGAAATTTACTTCTTTAAGATTGCTCGATATGTACATCTTCAAGCACCAGTGCCTGATGATCATTGGTGACCATCGGTAAATGCACGGTAAAGGTCGTACCCCGACCCTCTTTGGAATCTACAGCAATTTGACCATGGTTCAGGTCAATAAAGCGCTTGCAGAGCACCAGACCCAAACCTGCCCCTTTCTCTTCAGCTGTGCCTCTGACACTGACACCCAAAGTCGGTTTAAACAGATTCTGCATCTGCTCTTCAGTCATCCCCAAGCCAGTATCCTGAATCGTAATCTTGACCTGCTCGCCTTCCATTTCTGCAGCTAAAATCACTTTACCGCCTTGATTCACCGGGGTGAATTTAAGCGCATTCGACACCAGGTTCTGCAAGACAGAGGTAATCATGTTGATATCCGCATGTACCTTGATGTCTTCAGGAATATTATCAACCAGTTCAATTTTTTTATTTAAGGCCAGACTTTTCAGCACACTGCACACAATATTACTGGATTGTTTCAATTCATAATTAATCGGATGATAAATAAAGCGTCCACCCTCTGCCATCGCCCAAGTCAGCAGGCTTTCCAGCAGGTTATAGGTCGATTGTGCATTATCATATAAATAATCCGCGATGCTCTGGATACTGGATTCGTCCAGAGTGTCACGCTCCTGCGCTAGCACTTCGGAAAAGCCCAGTAAACCATGAAATGGTGCACGCAAGTCATGCGCAATAATCTGGAAAAATTTGGTTTTACTGAAGTTGAGTGCGCATTGCTGTTCATATAATTCTTTCAGTTCAGTATGTTCTTGATTGAGCTGAATTCGAATCACTAAACTTTCAGCAAATTGTTTGATGGTGGCAATATCGTCCTGATCGAACAGTTCGGTCTGATCATCAAAGAAAATGACCTGTCCAAAAGACACACCGCTACTTGATTTTAAATTAAAGGCGACTAATCTCTGATGCGCTACACCGAGATCTTTCACATAATTTGACAGTTCTGTATAAGCAGGATGCATCTGGTCAATGACATCTGACTGTTGCAGATACGCAGGCAGATTCACGTTCTGCGGGGCGTGCAAGGCCCGAAAACCGCGCGGACAGCTGTACCAGATATAGGGTTCCGTGTGGAAGCCGATAATACTGGTTTTAACGTTTAAAAGTTTACGGGCGATCTTACAAAAGGTGTCTAATAGGTTGTTGGAGGTATAGACACCTAAAATGAGAGATATACGGCACGAGCTTAATTGCTCCGTATTCTGACCGACCTCTAGCAGTTTTAGTTCCATGTTTGCCTCTCTGAATGTTTATGGAATATAGAAAACACTGCCGACCAAATTCATACAATCAATAACAAAGATTCTATATTTACTCAACGATGAAAACTCACCTATAGGTTAAAGGATTTGTTAACCTGTTTCTATCCAGATACATTCTTAACCGCAAAGCACTGATATTTAATTGATTAAGAATAACTTGAAAATTTACTATTCGAAAAAAATCTACATAAGTATTTGAAATTAATATATCTCACCTAAAATAAGCATGTTTATTTGTATTCACTGTAACACACTACTGACTAAAAAATACCCACCATTGCTTTTTACCCTATTTAGAGTAAAAGCTAATGATTTTTCAATTATATAGCTTGACCTTATGATTAAAAATAAATTTTATATCAGGCTTCATCTATTTAATAACATTCAGAATTATTTTTTAATTTTTTAAAAATATCTTAACAATTCCAGTCTACGAAATATCTAAATATCAGGATTCTGATTAAAAATAAGCCAAAAAAGCCACTGAGAATTGTAAAGATTTTACATTCATTAACAAATTAATTGCAGAAATTTTGTATTTTTTATCATCAATGTAGTTTTAGAAGCTGAAATAGTAATATTAAGATAGAACACTTATAGACTATGCATGTCCAAGTCAAACCAATCGGTTCAAAACAGCTATAAAAAAGCGGCCTAAAAAGACCGCCTTTTTACAGGGCTGCTTAATTGTCAGAAATCAAGGCCACTTGCTGTACATAGTTAAACAGCTTTAATTTAGAAGCGTTCACTTCTTCTTCAGGTGCTTGATTCTTTAAATCACGATGTACCCGAAGATAATGTTGACGTAAGGTATGACGCTCTGTCGCATTATAGGTTTTGGTAAATTCATTGATGGCCGGATCACCATCTTTGACAATTCGATCCACCCAACGCTGTAATTGGGCTGTCTTTTTAAGACCTTGTTTGGGTGTTAAATAAGACAAAATTACAGTTTCATTTTCATTGCGTAATAATTTACCAATCCGTGAAAATTGACGGCGACGTGCTTCATGTGAACTAATTGCCTGCACATCAAGCAAGGCGTCAATCAAACGCTCATCTACGGGTAGGTTTTTAATTTGTTTAGCGCTCAGCTCTGCAAGCTGCGCACCTAAAGCAGCCATACGCTGGACTGCTTTTTTCTGTTCGGTCTTACTTGCGCGTCCCTCTAAAGAATCAAAATCTTCTTCAGTTAAACTGTTCGGTCGACGTGCCACGATTAATCTGCCTCATAAAATTTTGCTGCAAATAGTGCCTGAATTTCAGATAAGGCTTTGTCCTCATCTGCTCCTTCAATCACTAAGCGTAAAGTTGTTCCTTTGCCTGCACCAAGCATGAGCAATGACATGATATTTTTGGCATCTACCAATTTGTCAGCCTTGCCAATCTGGATACTGGAACGAAATTTGGTGGTAACTTCTATCAGTTTACCAGATGCGCGTGCATGTAAACCCAGTTTATTAATTACGTCAACTGTCGTATCAATCATGACCAGTGCTTCATTTCTCGATGGAGGACTTGAATAGACCATTTTGCCTCAAGGGCTTTTTTTAGTCTATCCACAATATAAACAGAACGATGCTGACCACCGGTACAGCCAATCGACACGGTCATATAATGACGATGCCCTTCAGCAAAGGTCGGCAACCACTTGTCCAGAAAATGATACAGATCATTGAACATATCCTCGACCTGATCGCTCTTTTGTAAAAACGCCTGCACCGGCTGATCTAGTCCTGAAAATTTGCGCAGTTCCAGTTCCCAATGCGGATTCGGTAAATGTCGGACATCAAAGACATAATCGGCATCCAGTGGAATGCCATGCTTATAACCAAAGGATTGCAGAATCAGGATCAGGTTATCGGCCTGTCCAAGCTTGGACAACAAAGTATGTTTCAGATCATGCACGCTTTTATCGGTGGTATCGATATGTACCGTAGAACGCAACTGAATCGGCATCAACAGGATTTTTTCTTCCTGTATACACTGATTCAGACTTTTAAAGCGTGACGCCAGAGGATGCGGCCGACGCGAAGCACTAAAGCGGGCAATCAGCTCCTGATCCTGCGTGGTCAGATAGATAATATCGACCGAACCATGCTGTTGCAGTTGCTCAAATACATGATCAAATTCTTGTAAATCTGCCCGGGTACTGCGCACATCGACGCCCAGCGCCAACTGTTCCAGATTGTTTTCGCTGTCCAGTTTTGCCACAATTTCGGGAAGCAATGCCAAAGGCAAATTATCAATACAGTAATAACCCAGATCTTCAAGCACCTGTAATGCAGATGATTTACCCGAACCAGATTGTCCTGTGACAATTAAAATGCGCTTCATGCATGCTACCCTTTCATCTTAGCCGGCAGTGTCTTTAACCTGCAGGTTATCGATCAGACGTGTATTCCCCAGCTTTGCAGCTATAAATAACACAAGATCTTGATTAAACGTATGAATTTTTTGTAATTCTGGCGTGCGGGCTTCAACATAATCCACCACAAACCCGGCATCGGTTAAAGTCTGGCGAATCTCCGCCAATACCGTATCCAGCTCCACGCCTGCATGTAATTGCTGTTCAGCTTTTTGCAAGCTTTGATAAATGACCGGTGCGATTGCACGATGCTCTTCGCTTAAATAACCATTGCGCGAACTTAAAGCCAGGCCATCTTCTGCACGGGCAATCGGCACACCAATCACTTCCAGTGGAATATTCAGGTCTTGTACAAACTGACGAATCACCGCCAATTGCTGATAATCTTTCTGGCCAAAGAAGGCGTAATTCGGCTGTACGATATTAAACAATTTAGTGACTACCACCGCCACGCCATCAAAATGGCCAGGACGCTGCAAACCGCATAAATCATTGGTAATATCAGAAACACTAATATTGGTCAGACGCGGTTTTTTACCATACATTTGCTCAACCGTCGGCGCAAACACGATGTCACAACCAACTTCTGCCAAAAGCTGCTGGTCCTGCTCAAGCGTGCGCGGATAGCTGTCAAAATCTTCATTGGGTCCAAACTGGATTGGATTGACAAAAATACTGACCACCACTACATCACACAACTTACGCGCTTCACGCACCAGATTTAAATGTCCCTGATGCAGATTGCCCATAGTCGGTACAAAACCGATAATCTTGCGATTGGTACGCGCCGGATTTAATGATGCCGCTAAGCCCTGAATGGTGGTTTCTGTTTTCATCTTACAATTCAACCTGAAAAGTTTGTTCTGGTGCCGGGAAAGATCCATCTAAAACTGCAGCATGATACGCTTTAAAAGCATCCAGAATGGCTGTCGCACCCGATTGTTCTTGCATAAAATTACGTACAAATTTTGCAGTGTGGCCAAAGGTCAAACCGAGCATATCCTGAACCACCAGCACCTGGCCGTCTGTGGCTGCACCTGCACCAATGCCAATGACCGGAATCTGCGGAAACAGTTCGGTGATTTCCTGGCCAAGCTGTGCTGGTACGCATTCAAGTAGCAATAGTGCAGCACCCGCCTCGACCACTGCCTTACAGTCCGCAATGAGCTGATCGGCCGCTTCACGGGTACGGGCTTGCAGTTTATAACCGCCAAAGACATGTACCGACTGCGGAGTAAGACCCAAATGCACACACACCGGAATACCGTTACGGGTCAGCACTTGCACGGTTTCTGCCAACCATGCACCGCCTTCCATCTTGACCATTTGCGCGCCAGCCTGCATCACGGTTTTCGAACTTTGCAAGGCATCATTCAAGGTAGCATAGCTCATAAATGGCAAGTCAGTCATGATAAAGGCATGCTGGTTACCACGGCGTACCGCAGCCGTATGATAGGCCATATCTGCAACCGTGACCGGCAAAGTCGAATCACGCCCCTGAATTGACATTCCCAGAGAATCGCCAATTAAAATGCTGTCCACTTCGGCAATTTCCATGGCTTTGGCCATACTGGCATCATAGCAAGTCAGACATGAAAATTTGCGTCCATCTGCTTTAAAGCGTCTTAAATCACTCAGACTGACCATGAAAATGTTCCTCTATGCTTGAAAATTCTGACGAAGCTACCATCACTTAAAAATTAAATATTTGCCCAGTTGCTGTCGTCGAGTACCGTGAGGGTCGACTGTTTGACGATGTCCAGGTCTTTTAATCTGTGTCCATGAACCTGTATTTCAGGATCAATATCCAGAAGTGGAATCAGGACAAAATCACGCTCTAATACCCCGACATGCGGCACAGTTAAGCGTTCATTGTGAATCTGTTCATTGCCGTAGATCAGCAAGTCCAGATCCAGTGTACGTTCGCCCCAATGACGTAAACGTACCCGACCTGCGTCCTGCTCAAAGGCTTGCAAACGATCCAGCAGGCTTAAAGCGGCCAGATCGGTATTTAACTGCACCACTGCATTCAGATAGTTCGGCTGATCCTGTGGTCCCATCGGTGGACTTTGATACAGATGCGAAGTTTTCACCTGCCCCAAGGTCGCCAGTTTCTGTACAGCTTCTGCCAGAATCTGGCGTGAATCACCTAGGTTACTGCCCAAGCCAATATACGTCACGATCATTGTGTTGGTCCAAACACTACCTGGCTCAGATCACGTTTTACCCGCTTACGTTTCATAATCGGATGATCTGCGCCAATTTCACCGCTGGCACTGGCTGCCACATGCGACAGAGGTTTCGCCTTGTCTTCAAACTTGGCTTTACGCACACGACGACTGCGTGGTTCAGGTTCATTCACTAACGGCTCAATCTCAGCGAGATCTTGCTGCTGGGTCAGTTTCTGTTCCAGATGTTCTTCTTGACTCGCCTTGCGGCGGCTCTTGGCACGCTGACGGTTATACTGGCTAATGGCCCTTTCTTTCTCGTCACCGCTCATTTGCTGGTAAGCATCCCACCAGCTGCCCATGCCTTGGGCAGTCGCATCACCTGATTTTTCACGCAGCAGCAAAAAGTCAAAGCCGGCACGGAAACGCGCGTGGCTGGACAAAGCCTCGATTTGCTGTGGTTTTGGATTCAACAAACGGGTTTGCATTTCCCAGACTTCACGAATAAAGGTTTCCGCAAAGCGTGGAATAATAGTGCGAGTCGCCTGACGTTTTAACACATCCAGACCGGCTTGGGCACGGACTTCGGCCGCTACCACGCCTTTATTCAAATAAAATTCACAACGCTCGAGGAATGGCTGCCATAACAATACCGCATAGAAAAATGCCGGGTTGATGGTCTTGCCAATCGAAATACGCTGATCGGTATTTTTCGCAGCACGTTCCATAAACGGCGTAATTTCAGGCTTGATATCTGCAAATAACTGCTGCCAGATCCCGAAATCGATCAGCATGGGCAAGACACGATTCAGGTGTCCCATGGTGAACAGCTTCTGTGATTCATCATAAAGTCGATGCGGAGAAACATCACGCAGCAACTGGGTCATTTCCGGCGTAAAGACATCCAGAATCGCTTCATCAATATTAAAGTTCAGCTTGGCGGCAAAACGTAAGGTTCGCAGCATCCGCACCGGATCTTCTTCAAATCTTAAAGCCGGATCACCAAGTAAGCGTAAGGTTTTGCTGTGAATATCATCCACTGCATTACAGAAATCCAGCACAATACCTTTACGCGGCTGGTAGTACATTGCATTGATGGAAAAATCACGACGGGCAAAATCCTGCTCGATGCTGCCCCAATTGTTGTCACGCAGAATCATCCCCGCGGCCGAGGTCACTGCTTTTTTTGGTGGGGCACGGAAGGTTGCCACTTCAACCAGTTCCCGCCCTGAATAGACATGCGCCAGTTCGAAACGTCGTCCGATAATCCGACAACGTCGTCCAAAAACTTCCTTGACCTGAGCCGGGGTTGCATTGGTGACTGCATCGAAATCTTTAGGATTCAAACCTAACATCAGATCTCGAACACCACCACCCACGATATAAGCTTCATAGCCTGCCTTGTTTAAGGCATCAATCACATCGAGAATATAAGAAGGTAATTGAGCGGTTGATAAACCACATTTTGACGCGCGCAAAGTTTGCAAAAGACGCTGTCTCCTACGTCTGAACGTAAAATTCTAAGATGACGCTAATCATATCGCTTACACGACTAAAGGGCAATTTGATTATGTCAATCCTGCGAGTCAAATCAATCAGCTAGTCATGATCCATACTGTCGCCTTACAAGGCCAGTTTGGCCTTGTTTTTGGCAAATAATGCCGGCCCAATCCCTTTGACCAGCTGGATCTCTTCAATGCTTTTGAATTTTCCATTTTTTTGCCGATGTTCAATAATCGCCTCGGCCTTCTTTTGACCAATACCATTTAGCTGCTGTAATTGCTCCACTGTTGCATTATTCAAACTGATTTTATTAGCAGCGGAAGATGCCGATAATGCAGGCTTCGCCAGATAGTGATTGCTTTCTGATGAAGCCGTAGCGGCAGCTTTTTTCTTCAGGCGGGCGTCGTGTTGCTGTTGTTGGGTCTTCCATTCCATATAATCGGTCGCAGTCGCATGCGCTGTTCCGATAGAAATAAAGCCCAGCCAGCCACTCAGAAGAAGATTAATCCATGTTGGACCGATTCGATAAGGTGTTTTTTTCATGTGCTGCTCTTTGTTTTAATTCTAATTTAGCCTGTTCCCAGAGCTGATCAAGTTCAGCCAGTGACAGTTTTTCCAGGTCTAATTGCTGTAATTGTGCCTGATCTTCCATTAAGGCAAAGCGGGTCCGGAATTTATAGATTGTCCCCAATAATGCCATCTCGCTGGAGATGCCAAGTTTACGACCAACATTCACCAGAGAAAATAAGCAATCGCCAAATTCTTCCTGTATTTCATCGGAATTTTGTCCGGCTACCGCTTCTTTTAATTCAGCCAGTTCTTCTTCCAGCTTGGCATAAGCACCCGCCATGTCCGGAAAATCAAAACCAATTTTGGCGACATTTTTTTGAATTTCATCGGCCTGTACCAAAGCCGGTGCATGTTTAATCTGATCCAGGCGTGAACGCGGCTTACCCTGCTTTTCTTGCTGTTTGATTTCTTTCCATAACTCAGACACATCTTCTGGGCTGAGCTGCGCAAACTGTTCCGCCTGAAATACATGCGGATGACGGCGAACCAGTTTATCGGTAATGGCCTGCACCACATCCTGAAAATCGAAAGCCCCCTGCTCGCTGTACATTTGCGACTGGAACACCACCTGTAGCAGCAAATCACCTAGCTCATCGCGGACATCGTCGACTTTTCCAGAGCGGACTGCTGCTTCGACTTCATAAGCTTCCTCAATCGCATATTTGGTCAGAGATTCGGGGGTCTGCTGCTGATCCCATGGACATTTTTCACGTAATTCACGCATGACCTTGAGTAGTTGTTCCATATTCAAAAACCTCTTTTTTACCAAATAGTCGCGTCAATCTGCCAGTTTCTTGTTATGCTCAAAAAAAAGACAATAAGGAGATCAGGCACATGCACAGTATATTGATTAGTGGTGCAGCACAAGGAATTGGTGCCGCGACGGCCACCCTATTTTACCAGCACGGCTACAAGGTGGGCATTTATGATGTTCAGGTGGAACAGGCAGAACAACTGGCCCAGCAACTGGGCGAACATGCCAAAGCCGGTTTTCTCGATGTAGCTGACTATGCTTCTTGGGAAACAGCTTTAGCCGAATTTTCAGCTTGGGCAGGTGAAATCAATATTCTGGTCAATAATGCCGGGATCCTATATTCAGGGCCTTTTGAAGATACTACTATTGATGCACATCACCGGACTCTGGATATTAATGTCAAAGGGGTCATGAACGGCTGTCATGCCGCTTTCCCTTATTTAAAAGAATCTTCATTTGCCCGCATCATTAATCTATCTTCCGCTTCGGCGATTTATGGCCAGGCCGATTTAAGCAGTTATTCCACCAGCAAGTTTGCAGTGCGTGGCCTGATTGAAAGTCTGGATATTGAGTGGCAACCCTATGGGATTCGAGTCTTGGATGTTATGCCGCTTTTCGTCAGTACCGCCATGGTCAAAGATATGCAGGCAGAAAGCATCAAAAAGATGGGCGTGCATTTAAAAGCAGAAGATGTTGCACAAGATATTCTTAAACTGGCAGAACTCAAAGATTCCATCTGGCAAGCCACCCATCATCCTGTCGGATTCAAAAGCCAGTTTTTATTTCATTTATCGCGGATGAGTCCACAATTTGTGAATCGGCTGAGTAATCTGATCATTTCTAGAAAATAAAAAATATTTGGGTTGATTCTGTTTTAGACAGTGTGATGAATCTGGATCACAGGAAATCTCAATCCCTTGCAGGAATCCTCACTTTGCCAGGCCACGGTGAGCATGCAGCCAGCAAGCGTATAATTTTGATAGGCATAGATGCCAATCTCTGGATGTTCGCAGCGCCCACCATTTTGCTCAGGATGGATATTGGTATTGAGCTCATTCAGGTTGATCCGGATTCCCAAGCCTGATGCCTTTAACACGGCCTCTTTAGTCGTCCAGACTTTAAACCAGTATTCGGGATCATAAGCCAGCGTTTTCCAATGTTTTAATTCTTCGGGATGAAAGGCATGTTGTGCCAAGGCTTCAAAACGAACCTTACGACTCAGTTCTTCAATATCAATTCCCAAGTTTTGGACATTCCTGCTCGTGGCCAGGGCGTAGAAATTTTGACTATGACTATGATTAAAACTGAAGTCCGGATAGTCATTTAAATAAGGCTTGCCGAAATTCGTCCGCACCACCTGTTGATCGCTAACTGGCAATTCAAAAGATTGGGATAAAAGCTGATTACGCAAACACGCCACTTCGCGTTTCCGTTCGGCAACCTGGGTTTTGCGGTCTGACAACGAATGACAAGTCAGATCAGAAAGTTGATGCAGATGAATTTGAATCAGCCGAGCCACGTGAATCCATTAAAAAGATATCAATTGATTTGAGTGTAAAAGAATTCACACTTTTATTGGGAGAGAAATTCATTATTTTCTCAAAACAAAAAGCCCGCTTTACGCAGGCTTTTTATCCGAAAAATTTAAACTATAGAATTAGCGTTTAAATTTCTTCTCGGCTTTCTTGAACTTCTGTACATAACGACGTTTACGCGCAGCTGCACGCTCATCCACTTGAGACTTACGGCCTTCAAACGGGTTTTCAGAAGTTTTAAACTCGATTTTAATCGGTGTACCTTCAAGCTTGTACACTTTACGGAACACGTTTTCCAAGTAACGACGATAATCCGCAGGAGTTTTATCCACCTTGTTACCATGAATCACGATCGTCGGCGGATTTTGTCCACCCATATGTGCGTAACGCATTTTAATACGACGACCCTGAACCATAGGTGGTTGGTGAGCCTCTGTCGCATCATTTAAAATCTGGGTGATTTTTGCCGGTGATACTTTCAAACGAGATGAATCATAAGCACGGTGAATCGATGGATAAAGATCGCCCACACCCGTTCCATGCAATGCAGAAATCAAATGTACTTTGGCCCATGGAATAAAATCGAAGCGACGCTCTACATCGAGCTTACATTGCTTACGATCATATTCAGTCATGTTATCCCATTTGTTGACTGCAATGACCATGGCACGACCCGCTTCAAGCGCATAGCCAATCAAATGCAAGTCCTGCTCAACAATACCATCACGCGCATCAACCACAACAACAATTACGTTGGCATCTTTCATCGCCTGTAAAGTTTTAACAATCGAGAATTTCTCAATCATTTCATCGACTTTACCTTTACGACGCACCCCGGCAGTATCAATCAGGGTGTATTGACGGCCATCACGCTCGAATGGAATATAAATCGAGTCACGTGTTGTACCCGGCTGGTCAAATGCCACCACACGCTCTTCACCGAGCAAGCGGTTCACCAGCGTGGATTTACCTACGTTCGGACGACCAATAATCGCTAAACGCAGACCCGTGTTTTTGTCATGCTCTTCCGGATTTTCATCTTCAGGTACATCAGCAAGTACATCTTCCAGCATCTGCTGAACACCACGACCATGGCTGGCTGCCACTTGTAGCGGCTCGCCCATACCCAGTTTGTAGAATTCAACCAAGGCAGCTTCAGCATGTACGCCGTCGACCTTGTTGGCCACCAGAAAGACTTTTTTGCCTAAAGTACGCAATTCACGGGCAATCTGTTCATCAGATGCCAGCAGTCCGGCACGCGCATCAACCACAAAAATGATGATATCGGCTTCATGAATGGCAGTCTTGGATTGCTCTGCCATATATGAATCAATACCACCTTCATTTTCGCCAATACCGCCGGTATCGACAACAATAAAGGATTTATTTTGATAGGTAGCATCGCCATATTTACGGTCGCGTGTCAGACCTGCAAAGTCTGCCACCAATGCGTCACGGCTCTTGGTAATCTGGTTGAACAGCGTCGATTTTCCGACGTTCGGACGACCAATGAGCGCAATTACGGGTTTCATAGAGTAACCTTTATTCAATATCAGGCGTCAAAGTGGCCTGAACATCAGAAAGCATAGGAAGATATAAGGGGGAAATACCCTAAATAAAAACACGGGGCATTGATTTTTCAATCACCCCGCGTTCACAAAAATACGGTTGTGGCTAGTTTAGCATAAGGCTCGTTAAAATTAACGGTTCTGCCAAATGCTTAATGCGCCCTTGCGTGTAGAAACATAAAGCTGGTTGTCGATGACGCGTAAGCTACGCACTTCCCCAGAAGTTTTCGAACGACCAGTAATCTGTCCAGTACGCGGATCAATCAGGTGCAAGACACCATCCAGATCACCGACTACAAGGTCAGTACCCAGCATCACCGGATTACTTAACTTGCGATTCAGCAACTGGTCATTTTCCCAAAGCGGTTGACCCGAAGTAATCTCAAAGGCTTTGATTTTGCCATCGGTTTGCGCCACAAATACACCATTGCCCACAACTTCTGGACGCTGGATACTGCTGGCATCTTCACTCCAGACCACCTGTTGTGAAGCTAAATCCAGCACAGTCACCTGACCTTGATAACTGGTGGTCACCACAAACTGGCCTGCAACGACCGGTTCCCCGTCAATATCAACCAGACGCTGGATATCAGAACGCCCATCCGACACTGCGACACGACGCTGTAATTTTGGCACACCGCTTAAGGCATCCAGTGCATAGATATAAGCATTGGAAGATGCAATCAGTACATTACGAGCATCTAATGCAACAGGTGCAGCCATGCCACGCAGGCTGAATTGTACATTAGGTAAGTTATAAGTCCAAACTTGCGCACCCGTCGCAATTTCATGCGCATATACTGTGCCGTCATTGCTAACACTAATGACACGCCCTGCATGAATCAGTGAAGGTGCCAGTAAAGCGCCAGTCAATTGCGCAGTCCATTTCTGATCGCCGGTTTGCTGATCCAGCGCAAACAGCTGACCTTTCTGGTTACCCACGACAACAAGACCTTCAGCAGCTTCAACACCAGAACTTAAATTGTCTTTGCTGACTTTTTTCTGCCACAGACGCTGTTTGCCTTTAAATGCAGACACTTCGCCTTTCGGATCAATTGCAAAGACCACACCATTATCTGCATCCAGACGTAAACGCAACGGATCAGCAGCATCTGTCGAAGCCACACTGGTGGAAAATACAGGGACCAGGGTTTTGGCTTGAGTGAGTTTTGGAAGTGGATTCGGTTTTACTTCTGGAACTTTATTGGTTTTACCCGCACAGCCAGCCAATGCAAGCGTTAAAACAGTCAAGGCACAGGTAATTTTGTATTTTCTATTCATTCAGCTTCTTCCGCTTGTGTTTCTATAATTGGGCGTTCGATTTCCGGATCATCGACCAATACGCCTACGCTTTCGAGCTTAATTTGTAAAATCTGACGTTCTTCTTTACGTTCAATCAAAGCATCCCATGCACTTTGATATACTTTTTTAGCATTTTCAATATCATTTTTGGCAACATAGATATCGCCACGTGCTTCATCGGCAGTTGCTTTAAATGCAGGCTCAGTAACCGCTTCTAAAGTTTTCAATGCAGCATCATATTTTTTCTGTGCCAGTTGTGCATAAGCCAGACGAAGTTTGACGACCTGAACCAGACCTTTATCGTCTACTTTCGAGTTTTCAACTTTCTGTAGCGCTTTCTCGGCCGCAGCATAATCTTCTTTTTCATAAGCCAATTTCGCCATCATCAGCTGGGTCTGAATCGCCTGTGCTGAATCAGGTGCTTCCTTGACAATCTTGTCCGCTGCTTCAGACAACTTGGCAAAACCATCACCTTTCGATGCCTGTGCATCATCCATCAACTGCTGAACCTTGGCAGTGTGCATTTGCGACTCTGCCAGGTTTTTCTTCTGCCAATATTCCCATCCAAAAAAGGCAATCAGCGCAATTAAAATCCCGGTAATCATCGAAGAACCATATTTCTTCGTAAAGGATTTTAAGCTTTCAAACTGTTCATCACCACTCATTGCGCTCATGAGATTACCCTTTTCCTAATGTTTTATCGATTATTTTGAAGAAATTTTAGTACTAAAAAATGCAACGAAGTCCGTAAATGGTACATTCGATTGCTCTGCGGTTGCCAGCTCTTTCACAGTAAACGCCTGAGCTTCCAGTTCACGCTCACCCAAAATCGCCGCATAAAAAGCACCGGCTTGATCGGCCTTTTTCATTTGCGATTTCATTGAACCTTGTGAGCCTACTTTCAGTCGAACCTGACTGCCTGCTGCTTCAAGCTGATCACGAATCTGCTCCGCAATGACCAAAGCTTTACCTTGAGAAGCGGGCTCAGCCACCAAGAATACTTCACAATCACGTGTCGGGGTATTGTCTTCAACCTGTTCCAGCAGAAGCAATAAACGCTCGATACCCATCGCAAAACCAACCGCAGGGACAGACTGATCTGCTTTTCCTTTGAGTTGACCCACTAGACCGTCATAACGGCCACCGGCACAAACTGTACCTTGTGAACCCAAATGGGTTGTGGTCCATTCAAAAACAGTTTTGTTGTAATAGTCCAGACCGCGTACTAGTTTTTGATTGATCACGAAGCTCACGCCTGCATCAGTCAAATACTGCTGTAACTGGGCAAAATGCGCCAGCGTTTCTTCACCCATAAAATCATGAAGTTTCGGTGCATTTTCCAGGATGTTTTGTGTCTTGGCATCTTTAGAATCCAGAATACGCAGTGGATTCGTGGTCAGACGGCGCTGAGAATCTTCATCCAGATCAGCTTTATGCGACTCTAAAAACTCAACTAGCGCCGCACGATAGGCTGCACGCTCATCCGACTCACCGAGTGTATTTAACTCAAGCTGAACCTTGTCTGCCACACCCATACGTTTCCACAGACGTGCTGTCATCAGGATCAGTTCTGCATCCATGTCCGGAGTCGCCACACCAAAAGTTTCTACACCAAACTGGTGGAACTGACGGTAACGGCCTTTTTGCGGTTTTTCATAACGGAACATGGGTCCGATATACCAAACACGAGGCGTCGCACCACGCAGCAGGTTATGCTCCAGCATGGCACGTACACAACCTGCCGTTCCTTCAGGACGTAGTGTCAAAGACTCAGGTGGATTACCCTTGTCGAGGAAGGTATACATCTCTTTTTCAACGATATCGGTTGCATCACCGATCGAACGTTTAAACAGATTAGTCTGTTCTACGATAGGCAAACGAATTTGTTGATAGCCATAGGCATCCATCAAACCGGATAGATGCTGTTCAAGACGTCTCCAAGCTGGGGTTTGCGTTGGGAGAATGTCATTAAAACCTTTGATTGCGACGATTGAACTCATGATCTACTCAGGAAAACTTGTACGAATAATTTCTTTAGCTTTAGCTTCTTCAAGCTCGGTAACACGTTGACGAACCATGGTTTCGATTTCATCAACCAATTGATTCGTGTCAATTAAATGGCTCTTTTCACCATTACGGTACACCAGTGAACGTGGTGCTGCACCTACGACACCAATATCCGCTTCTTTGGCTTCGCCCGGCCCATTGACCTTACAGCCAATGACAGAGACATCCATTGGGGTACGAATATCTTCTAAACGTTCTTCAAGTTGCTGCATCACTGAAATCACATTAAATTCCTGACGTGAACAGCTTGGGCAGGCAATGAAGTTAATCCCGTTGGAGCGCAGACCCAGCGATTTCAGAATATCAAAACCGATTTTAATTTCTTCTTCAGGCTCAGCAGCTAAGGAAATACGCATGGTATCCCCAATGCCTTCCATCAGCAGGCCGCCCAGAGCGATGGCAGATTTAACCGAACCGGTACGGTAAATACCCGCTTCTGTGACACCCAGATGGAGCGGATTATCAATTTGCTGTGACAGCAAACGATACGCATCCATGGTCAGGAACACATTCGATGCTTTGACTGAAATTTTGAATTCCTGGAAATCCAGACGGTCTAAAATATCGATATGGCGCATCGCAGATTCAAGCAAAGCCTGGCCAGTCGGCTCACCATATTTCTTTTGAATATCTTTTTCCAGTGAACCGGCATTGACACCGATCCGCATGGAAATATCGTTATGACGTGCTGCGGCCACAACTTCACGAATTTTCGCTTCAGAACCGATATTGCCCGGGTTAATCCGCAGACAATCTGCACCCAAATCCGCAACTGCCAAAGCAATTTTATAATCGAAGTGAATATCGGCGACCAAAGGTACATTGACCTGCTTGCGAATTTCACCAAATGCCGCCGCGGCTTCCATGGTAGGTACAGAAACCCGCATGATGTCTGCACCGGCATCTACACAGCGCTGAATCTGTGCAACCGTAGCTGCTACATCACAGGTTTCAGTATTAGTCATCGACTGGATACTGATTGGTGCATCACCACCCACATAAACTGAACCCACACGAATTTTACGTGTTGGACGACGTTTAATTGGATTTACGATCATCGTTCTGCTCTACTCTTGATCTGTTAAGGTGATAAACGGAATTCTGCTTTTCCGTTCACAGTGTAGGGTGACAATGAAATATTTTCATTATTTAAACTGAGTGATACAGCCGATGCATCATCCAGACGAATCTGGAATGGCGCTTCACCATTCAGCTGCAAGCTCGATGCCTGACGGCCAGTTGCCAGAACATTACCCGCCGAGTCGACAATATGCACCGAAGTCGGACGGTTAAAATCAAGTTTCAGCTGATCACCGGAAAGTGCGGCACCTGTATCCAGATTCAGAATCTCGACATTAGAAGCGCCTACTCCAGAGACTTCACTGCTATTTTGTGAATTACTACTTGACCAGTTCTGAATCATGGCAAACAGTGCACCCAAAATCAGCAGCAATACCAGCGTAATAAAAATGCGCTTTAACCACTTACGATTGCGGTCCCGCTTAGACCCTGGCAATTTCCCCATAATTTTAATAGGAGAATTGTTCAGGGCATGGTTCGGCAGCAGCCCGGTATCATTGGTATAAATTTCATCAAAACGCTGAATAATACTAGACGCATCTACACCCAGAAATTTGGCATAAGTCCGGTAATAACCTTTGATAAAGGTTGCTTCAGGCAAAGACTTATATTCGTCCTGTTCCAGTGCAGTCAGGGTTTTGACCGGGATGTTCAGCTCTTTCGCTACATCTTCCAGATTGCGCTGCTGATTGATACGAATCTGGCGCAAGTACTCGCCCGGACGTTGAATATTTCCTAACGCATTTGGAGCTACGCTCGAATGATTCGATGGTGAATTAGGATTTACTTCCATACGGCCTCAGTACTGTACTGTAATTGCAAATAACGTTGGTATTCCTGGCTTTCAGGAAAAAGTGCACGTAACTGGTTGACCAATACCTGCATACCCAACTGATCACCCCCGGCACGCGCAGTGCGAATGCCGACCCAGAGCGCACGGGCACCCTGATTTTTCTGTCCCACACCACGCACAAACTGTTGATACATTTGTGTCGCCGCCGGGAACTGCTGGTTCAAATAAAATATTTCTGCCAACTCTAACATTGAAATATAAGAATCGCGATTGGCTTGCAGCGCCTGTTTGAATGATTTTTCAGCATTTGCTGTATCACCCAGTTTCAGGTAAATCCGCCCCATATTTTCCAATGCACGGAATCGCTGATCATAACCCAACGTGGCACCAGCAATTTGAAACTGCTCGATCGCATCATTATAGCGTTCAAGCTGATATAAATAAGTGCCGTAATTATTTCGCGCCTGTGCATTTTTCGGATCTGCCGAAATCGCACGCTTGAAATAATGATCTGCTTTTTCGAGATTAAGCTTGCTACCTTCCTGCTGCAATAGCACGCCCATCATCATATTCGCTTGAGAATCACGCGGACTGCTTTCAAGTGCCTGATCCAGCGCACGTTTAGCTGCATCCAGGTCACCTGTTCTCAAATATTCTACCGCCAATTGGGTACGGACTTTGGTGGCCTTTTCAGGGTCTTTCTGACCCAGATCTGGCGTCTGACACGCGACTAAAACCAAAGACACACATACTGTTGAAATCAAAGCAAACTTAGATGTTAGATTTCTCAACTGGCGACCTCTTATTATCCTTGTGAGCGCATGATCTCATTCGATTGCGCAATTTTCTTTTTCCACTGTTCCGCACGACGGGTGCGGTCAGCAACTTGTCCAACTAACTGTCCGCACGCGGCATCAATGTCATCACCGCGTGTCTGACGAATCGTACACACAAAACCGGCATCAGACAAAGTTTTTTGGAAAGAAATAATCCGGTTGCGGCTTGAGCGGCCATATGGCGCATGCGGGAACGGATTAAAAGGAATCAAATTAATCTTGCTTGGCAAATTCTTCAATAGCTTAATCATTTGCTGAGCATGTTCAGGATGGTCATTCACGCCATCTAACATCACATATTCAATCGTCACATGTTTACGTGAACTTTCATTCCCGTCTTTGGCAATGTAACGCTGACATGCAGCAATCAGCTGCTCAAGCGGATATTTTTTATTGATCGGCACCAGCTCGTTACGCAGTTCATCATTTGGCGCATGCAATGAAATAGCTAGCGCCACGTCAATATCTTTGACCATCTGATCGATTTTCGGCACTACACCAGAAGTCGATAAAGTCACACGACGTTTTGACATGCCGTATGCAAAGTCATCCAGCATAATACGCATTGAATTCAATACTGCATCGTAGTTGAGCAATGGCTCGCCCATGCCCATCATCACCACGTTCGTGACTGAACGTTCACGCTCAAGTACAGGCACATCTTCCATATAGGAATAGTTCGCCATCCAGAGCTGACCGATAATTTCGGCTTGAGTCAAATCACGCTGGAAACCCTGTTTACCGGTTGAGCAGAATGAACAGTCCAGTGCACAGCCCACTTGTGAAGAAATACACAAAGTGCGACGTAAACCACTGCGATGTTCAGCAGGAATCAATACGGTTTCGACGAGGGAACCTTCACCGTCGCCAACACGGAATACCCATTTACGGGTACCATCTTTAGAATAGTTTTTATGCACCACTTCAGGCGCTTTAATTTCACAAATCTTTTCCAGTTTTTCACGCAGTTTGCCGGAAATATTGGTCATTTCAGCAAAATCAGTCACAAAGAACTGGTGAATCCATTTCATTACCTGCCCGGCACGAAACTTCTTCTCACCCATGTCCTCAAAGAATTTTTCCATTTGCGGACGTGACATGCCAAGTAAATTCACTTTCTCGACAGTATTTGCCTGTGCTGGAGCGGATGGAGTGTGTTGCTGTGGCTCAGAAACTGCTGATACAGCGACTGCTTCAGTACTCATGTGTATTACCTAAACCATGTCTAAAGATGAAAGGAGAAGCTCAATATGTGAGCAAAGAATTATTCAGAGAATAAAAAAACCAGATAAGTATAATAACACTTATCTGGCTTGAATACTGCGAATTAACGAGTACGTGGAGCAATCTCAGTTTGAGCGAAGAAGTAGTTAACTTCACGATCAGCAGATGCTACAGAGTCAGAACCGTGAGCAGCGTTTTCATCGATGCTTACAGCGAAATCTGCACGGATAGTACCAGGAGCAGCTTCTTTAGGATTCGTCGCACCAAGGATGTCACGGTGAGCAAGAACAGCGTTTTCGCCTTCAAGAACTGAAACAACAACTGGACCAGAAGTCATAAATGCAACTAGGTCAGCAAAGAAACCACGTTCTTTGTGCTCAGCATAGAAGCCTTCAGCTTCAGCTTGAGTCAAATGTTTCATTTTAGTTGCAACAATTTGAAGACCAGCTTTCTCGAAACGAGCAAAGATGTCGCCGATGTGGTTTTTAGCAACTGCGTCTGGTTTAACGATAGATAAAGTACGTTCGATAGCCATGATAGGCTCCTTAAGTCAATTGTTGACATGAAAATTTGGCGCATTATACCGAGATAATGCGCATTTTTCTGCTTTTCATCTGTAAAAAAATGCTTTTTTAAGATGAGGCCTTAGCGTGCCTCGTCAATCCATGCCATTTGAATGGCTTCAAGCAAACCTTCAGTCGACTTGGTTGGATCATCTTCAAACTCAGGCAAAGCACACACCCAGGCATGTAAATCAGTAAAACGAATCCACTGCGGGTCCACATCTGGATGCGCTTCATAGAGTTCAATCGCGATATCGAGAGTGTCAGTCCAACGTAAACCCATCTCTATTTCTCACCATAATTGCTTTGATGCTGTACTTTAACAAATCTGTGAAAATCTGCGAGCCTTTGCTCCGGCTTTCACTTATTTTTACAGCACAATATTCAGATAAGGCGCGGTCAGGACAATGGCAATTGCCATCATGCCACCCAGAATTGCGCCAACTGCCACATCACTTGGATAATGCAATCCCAGCACCATTCGGGACACTGCGACCAGAACCGTAAAAGGCAACATCAACATCAGTAATAAAGGTGCGACATAACCTAAAACGGTGGTTGCCATCACGGCATGCAAGGTATGCCCGGAAGGAAAACTGAAATGATCCAGTGGATGCTCACCCAAACGGATCACTTGATGTACCTGATAAGGACGTGGTCGTACAGTTTTGATTTTAAGCACCTTGTAAATCATAGTACCTATAGTACTTCCCAAAATCAGATAAACAATCTGCACGGTATAGATCAAGCCTTGCATGATCCAAACCAGTATCAGCATGAAATACCAAAATGCACCATTTCCTAAGCGGCTAATCATTTTAAAAAAAGTGGCAATACGGACTGAATGCGAAAAATGATTCAGATAAACACAGCCTTTCAAATCGATTTCTAAAAATTTAATCTTTACATTCTGGAGTTTCACACTGGTGCTCCTTTCTTGTTTTATATCCTGTATTCCTGATGCTGTACCAGTGAATACAGTGCCTGTTCAAATTGCCGGACCGGATATTGCCAGCCTACTTTTTCGGCTTTTTTACGTGCTTGCGCACCCATCTGCTGCAATTTTTGCTGATCAGGCAATCCGAGCATCTGCTGGATCAACCCCTGCTGATGTCCAAGTCTACTCAACCATCCCGTTTCACCATGCTGCACATGCAAGTTTGCACAAGCATAATCATAAGCAATCACTGGCAAGCCACTGGCCATCGCTTCCAATACCACATTTCCAAAGGTTTCAACCTGACTGGCAAAACAGAAGACATCTGCACTGGCATACGCCGCTGACAGTTTTTCTCCTGTCAAGCTACCGGTAAAAACAATACTGCCATCCTGATTCAGTTGTTGCAGTCGAGTGCGATCCGGCCCATCTCCAACCACCACCAAACGTATATCTTGCTGACGAACTTGGCGCAGCACAAAATAGGTTTTGATCAGCACGTCAATTTCCTTTTCAGGAGAAAGCCGTCCGACATACAACATCACCCGGGTCTCGTTTGAAACTCCCCAAGCATAGCGCAAATCTGGTGATCGCCACTTTGGTGAAAATGTATCTGGATCGACGCCTCTGCCCACAACTGCCAAGGGACAAGTCACACCAAACTGATTTAAGGCTTGAGCCGTGCCTCGACTCGGAACACAGGTCAAATCAGTATTATTATGAAACCACTTTAAATAGCCTTGAATTGGCTTCAGTAAAAAAGCCAAATCAAAAAACCGACTAAATTCCTGAAATGATGAGTGGAAACCGCTAGAGACTGGAATTTTATGGAATTTTGCAAGCTGTTGAGCTACCAGACCCAAAGGGCCTTCGGTCACAATGTGAATAATATCAGGTGTAAAAATTTCAACAGCTTGATGGATTTTTAGAAATTGCGGTCTACCAAACTGCAAATTGCTATATTTAGGAAGGCAATGCGCTTTAACCAGACATTCACTATGTGGTTTAAAATCATTACAGGCTTGTCGTTGTTCTGGACGTATTAATAAAATCTTATGTCCCTGTTTTTGCAATCCTTTACAAAGTTGCAATAAAGCATGGGCAACTCCATTGATTTCAGGAGGCCAGGTTTCGGTAACGATGGCTATTTTGAGACGAGGACGAGTCAACTCTTCCAAAGGCAGGGTCATTTTTGTTTTTTGCTGTCGCAACTGTTTTAAGTCAAAGCTAATATTTTGAAGTGCAGACATTTTTTTCGATAACGCTGAGGTGCAGGGCTGTTCCATATCACACCTATGTGATTATATTTTAAGCTAAAGTCTAATGCTTATTTATTGCATTTTAATGATATTACCCCCCTTCTCTCATTTTATTCGGAAGTTGATGTACTTATAGAGATATCTAATTAACTTGACTAACAATTAAGAGTAAATTAACTCACCTATTCATAACCATAGCTCATGCCTAAAAAATCCAGTCAGAAAGCTTCAAAATCTGGTTAAAGGACTTAAATAGACCAAAATCCAATTCTCTTTTAAGAGCCAACTAAAAGAATTCAGTAGATAAGATCCACATATAAACTGTCTTTATAAACTCCAGCTGGGGTCAAAGCAGAAGGTTGTTCAGCTAGTTGTACCAATACAATAAATTTACTTAGGCTAGTTGGCGGTTGGGATATCGGCATATTCCAACGGGATGAGGTCGCCCCAGAAATATACATTTGTGTTCTTATTTTATGATTGTGCTCATTAACCAAATAACTACTGCCATTAGTGCTGGTTAAGTTTCTAGAATTAAATTGAATAGCATAACTGCTATCACACCTTACGATAAAAGAAGTCGCAGCTTGGCTCAGATAAGAGGAGTTCAATTTGAGTTCTGATACTGTCGATCGATCAATCTGACAACGTTGGGCATGACTTAGACTGGTCAATAATAGAGAGAACACAAGTACAGTAAATTTAAGTTTCATTATTTTTCATCCTTTATTTACAGATAAGCGTAGATAGTCCGCTTTCTTCTTTTTGATTTTCTGTAACCGTCAATTGTGCAAAGCAAGTTTTAGATTCGGTGCTGATGATTTTAATATTGTAAGTATTTGGAATAAGCCCATATAGAGTGACCGTACCTTCCGATGAGATAGGATAAACCTCCCCACCATCATTATCGATATATAACTCTGAACCGGCTGTGAATTTATGATTATTACTATCTACAGGCAAAATCGTGACCTGTTTTGTATTATATATAGGGAAATTAATAATATACCCCCGCTGATCTAAAGCAGTAAGCCTCTTGGTTGCATAAGGAATCTTAGCTTCGACTGGTAATTGATTCTGATCAAAACCAATATCATAATTTACATAAGGAATAATATCATGAACAAAGGTATAGCCTTTCTTATTCGTTTTATCTACTACAGATAAAGACCTTAAAACATCGACATCCTGATAATCTCCCACACTAACAACAGAAAATGCATTATCAACCAACTTGGTAAAATTGAATTTATTATTAAGAAAAACAACCGCACCACGATAGTTTAATTGTGATTCAGACTCATTATCTCCCTCTATATGATAAAAACCTAAATCCCCAACATCTGTTTTCAATCGCCCATTGAAATTATATAGTGTTTCATCTTCGAGTCTATTTACACCTGTTTCATAGTCAAATCCAACCTGATTAGGATTACTTTTTACAAATTGCAATTTAGTTCTTTCATCTGTTGAATGACTAAAATAAACTGCTTTATCATCATCAAAACTATAGCTAAGTGATAAGACAACTCCAGAATCCCGATCATCACCAAATGAGCTAAAATAACTCAAACCTAGGCTTCCCTTCCTACCTAGCCGACGATTAAACCCTAAATTTAAAGTTTTACGATCATTTTGAAAAAATGAAGGAATCTCATCTTCCACGCGCATTTCTTGCTGATGAAAACTCTGGGCAGCATAATTCAAATAAATATTATGCAAAAGAGGAATATTGCTCATCCCCCCATAAATTAAATATTCATACTTAGGATAACTATAAAAATTATCCAGGTCATCACCTAAATATTTAAAATCTCTTTCTGTATATTTCGCACTTGCACCAAGTGAAACTCTTCCGAAATCCTTTGCAGCAGATAATCCATATGAATAATTAAAATTATTAAGTTCATCGTGTGAAGCTTGAACTACACTATCCAAAACCAAATAATGACTAATAGCTTGAGTCCATAGAAAGCCTAAATTTTGCAAGTCTTCGCTATAAGAAAAATTAGAACCAAGTGTTGTCCAATTAGATACCCCATAACGATAATAAAGGTTAGAGAAAAAATTACGATAGTCATTACTTTCTATATTATAGTTATAACGCAACTTTCCTAATGAAACATTATATTCACTAAGATCAGATCTTAATAGCCGATTCGTCACCAGAATAGGAAAACTTTGTACACTCCTATTCCCTAATACATCTTCAACAATAATTTGTGCATTTCCTGCCTGTTGAATTTGTGCACCAGTTTGAAGATTGAAATCACCAGGACTGACTCTTTGGCTATATATACTTACCCCATTAATATACAAATCAACTGTAGAAGGAACACGCGCACTTCCCTGTAAGATTGGAGTATTCCAATAAATAAAATTTGGTCGCTCAGTAAAATTAGTTCCCCAGTTTAAACCGGCAAAACGTAAAGAATTAATTAATGGATTATATACTGTAGTTGTATCTCCTAAAGTAAGCTGAGTCATACTTTTAGGAAATTCAAAGTCAATACTAGTACTGAGTCGAGTAAAATACTCATTCAAAGGATGATTATAATATGCTATTGAGTTCTTAAAAATCCAATAGTCTTTAAAGACACCCAGATCTGTCAGGCCGTTATATAAAGAATTCGTTTCTCTGTCTATTTTTGAATTTAAATAGGTAAAATCATAATTTACGAAACCTCCAAAACTGGCTCTCTCTGGCATAGTCTGCAACTGGGAGATCTGTGTACTTGATTTAAACAGTTGGGTAGGTATGGTGAGATTAATTGTTTGCTTAGAGGCATCGAAATTAGATTGAATATTCCGGTCCGAAATAAGACAAAACTCATCCCGAGAAGCCATTTTTGATAATTTAGATATATCAATATCTCGTTCCGACAATATATTGCACTCTATGTAAAAATTATCATCACTTTTTATTAAAATAATATCTATATTATGATCAAGCTCGTTTATCCAAAGATTAGCAAAAAATTCATCATCAGGATTCTGGTTAGCATTAGCATTACATAAGAATAAAATATTAACTAGAATAATTATTTTTCTATTTAACTGCATAATATAATCCTTAATTATAATTTTAATCCATAAGCTTTAACTCTATTTCCTCATGCGACTTATCTGTCATTACTTTAACAAAATAATTACGAGGATTATTTATTTTAACGCCTTCCAACTCATAAAAAATACTCTTATCTTTAAGTGCATATTTCATATTATTACTAGTAAAAACTTCTTTCTTATTAGAATCTAAAATTTGTAACTTTGAAATTTGAATATGAGATTCTGCTTTATTTTTAACTATAAGCTTATCATTCTCAATATTAAAATTTAATTTTAAGTTATCTTGCTTTCCAATAAATAATGGCAGGTTAAAATTCATCAAGAAAGTAATAGATGATTCTTTTACAGGTTGAGGTAATTCCTCAATTACAATGCGCCAGGTACCCTCTTCCCGACCATCCAATACAGATACTATTGGACGATTAAAACCAACACGTATAACTTGTTTCCCATTAGGTTTTAAAATAAAATTTCTTGGATTAATTATAAGAGTATCATCCTTCTCCAACACATCTTCACCTTTATCATTTTGATCCCATTTAAATGCTTTCACCTCAAATATCTTTTTTTCTACTTCATTTATAGACTCTAAAGTAAGTGTTGTTGTTTTTTGTTTTTTATCATTAAATATATACATTTGCACTGGATCAATTGCAACATCCGCCTTCCCGCCAGAAAAATAAAAAAAAGATAAAAAAAATAATATAGTTGTTTTTCTCATATTATAATTTTCCATTTAAAAGTATAATGAGGCAACCTAACCCAACATAAATATCAGGTTAGGTTGATTAAATAAATTAGTAGTAAGCTTTAATTAGATAGCGATCGGTATAATTACCTGCTAACTGTGTAGCATCAACTGCAGTATTGGTAACTGCAAGTGTATAATTATCAACTGCTTGACCAGCATGATTTGAATTACCAAATGGAACAGCACCTGCAGCACCTTGTTTAGTCGTCACAATTGTTGTAGCAATTGTTTTAGATGCATCTGTTTCATGTTTAACAAACGTAGTATTATTAGCACCGGCATTTGCAGTTTGTAAATTTAGAACATAAGGGGTATTTGTTGTAATTGAATAATTTGTAGTTTGGGTTCCACCAGCAGCAGATAATACTATTGCATTTCCACCAGTTAAAACACATTTCTTATTAATTTTAAGTGAAATTGGAATTTCTTTTTCACAGCCTAAAGTATTACATTTACTCCAGTCAATTGGTGGTTTAGGAGGATGATAACCACCTCGAGCTGCTTCATCTTCTGCAAAAGATGCCGTAGAACAAGCACCAAGAACTAATGCCGCTAATGCCGATTGTGTAATTTTGTTCATGATTTTCTCCATTTCTTTTAATAAAAGAATATGTATATGTAGTTATTTTAACGATTACGCTTTAACTCTTATTATTATGAGTAAAGTTAAGTAACCGTTAACTTATCTTATTATCTTTGACCTAAAAATATGCAAAAGTTTATTATTCACAATACTACTCTCTATTTTTGGTTTTTTATTTGTTTTAAAAAATTTAATCCTATACTTATAAAAGGTTAAGACAAAAAATAAATTGATACAATTTAAAAATATTTCTAACTATGTCAAATAAAAAGAATAAAATAATCTTTAAATTTTATAAAAAACAATTAAACCACTAATTTTATTATTTTTTTATAATTTACCTTAACTTACAAAAAAATAAAACAAAGTTACGAAATTTACAAATAGTTGTGAATTATGCAACTTTATTTAAGAAATGTGTGATTTTGTCGAAACTTTTGCTTTCTTTTTCACACATCAAGACTTTTCTTAGCTATGAAAAACTTTCTAAAAAGCAATAATTAATATAAATTAACTAAAAAAACAATATGTTAATATACAATAATCTTCTTTCATAAATAAAAATTGAACACTATTTTGCTTAATATTCGTCCTCTAATTTTCTTGGCATTCGTGCCTAATTTATGAATGAAACACATCGATTCAAAAAGTTTTCAGAAACACAGTTTAAGCGATATACAGGCATATCATGGTCAACTTTTTATTTAATGGTTGATCAATTGAAGAAACATGTTTTAACTCAAGGCAGACCGCCCAAGTTAAGTATTAAGGATCAGATTCTGCTCTGTCTAAGCTATTGGCGAGAATACCGAACCTTATTTCACGTTACTACGAGTTACGGAGTTTCAGAGCCAACAGCCTCAAGAATTGTAGGTCATGTCAAAGATTGGCTGATCAAGTCTGAACTAATACAATTTATAAAAGAACTCTAATATATGAACCGCTACCACAATTACAGCTATTTAATCTAAATCAACTGAATTAATAATTTTTCTTTTTAAAGACCATGTTTCTGTATCAACTAAAACAGTGAATAATTCAATATTATTATTCCGACTAAATTCTTTTAACTGTAAAATTTTAGGAACTTTATAACCATCGATTAAATTATCATACTTCCTTCTTTGATCACGATAACTATTTTCCCCAAGATATATCTCAACAAATGCATCTGATGGGATGCTTTTTAAGAATATACTTCTTGAACCAATATATTTTCTTTCCCACTGCTCTCCATCCAACTCAAATCTCTTATCTTCCTTTGAATGATAAGAATGGTATTCCTCACTCCCCAAACATTTCATTACCCTAACCTCCTCTTCATACGCCCAACATAATTGCTTATAAAGAACAGCATGTTTTAGTAATCTCTCATGAGATTCCCACCATATATGATGCTTACTTCCAATTTGCATTAATTGCACGGCATCTATTGAATTAATATGTTGTGGCACTGTATTCACATAAATCATCTCTCCTCTCTGAGCAAGAATCGTATAATTTTCAAAACTTTCTAAACCTGCCTTCTCTGTATCAATCCCGATCACCATTTCTTTATGACTATCTGCATAATGAGACCACATTAAAGGATTTAAGGGGGCTCGAGTTAAAGACAATACTGCATATTTATTGATAAACCGACTTCTTACAGCTTGCGTTTCTACACCAACATTTACCGTTTCCCCCATTAAAGCTAAAGCCGTCACCTCAAATGGATCATTAAAATCGCGCGGCAAAGAAAAGCCTAAAGTACTTGTTTCTAATATTTTTAAACCAGCATCAAAGCCAACATATTTATATAAAATCATTATTCTTATCCAATAAAAAACCCCGCTTTCGCAGGGCTTTTATAGCATAAAAATCAGCCAATTAAGAGATTGGTTTTTCTATTTATCAACGATTTTGTTTGCTTGGCTCCAAGATATTAAAAAATGGGGAAAGCACTGCTTTCCCCATTTTTTAAGGCACGTAAACATAGAAATAAAAACCCACTCAAATTAAGTGGGTTTTCGCATTCAAATCAATTGATTCGAGAAATTAGTTTTTCTCTTTATCTACGATTTTGTTTGCTTGGATCCAAGGTACGAAAAAAGAGGCAAGCGCTGCTTTCCTCTTTTTAAGGCACGAAACCTTAGTTCTTTTCTTTATCTACAATTTTGTTCGCTTGAATCCAAGGCATCATCGCACGTAACTTGTTACCAGTAACTTCGATACCATGAGCAGCATTTTGACGACGACGAGCAGTCATAGATGGGTAGTTCAACGCACCTTCTTGAATAAACATCTTCGCGTATTCGCCAGATTGAATACGTTTAAGCGCATTACGCATTGCTTCACGAGACTGTTCGTTGATTACTTCAGTACCCGTTACATATTCGCCGTATTCAGCGTTGTTTGACACTGAGTAGTTCATGTCCGCGATACCGCCTTCGAACATCAAGTCAACGATCAATTTAAGTTCGTGTAGACATTCGAAGTACGCCATTTCTGGAGCATAACCCGCTTCAACAAGAGTTTCGAAGCCCATTTTAACCAATTCAACAGCACCACCACAAAGAACTGCTTGCTCACCGAAAAGGTCAGTTTCAGTTTCTTCACGGAATGAAGTTTCGATGATACCTGTACGGCCGCCACCTACGCCTGAAGCGTAAGAAAGAGCAACGTTACGCGCATTACCAGAAGCATCTTGGTGAATCGCGATAAGGTCAGGAACACCTGAACCACGTTGGTATTCAGAACGTACGGTGTGACCAGGAGCTTTAGGTGCAACCATGATTACGTCTAAGTCAGCACGTGGAACAACTTGGTTATAAAGAATCGAGAAACCATGAGCAAATGCTAAAGTAGCGCCTTGCTTGATGTTTGGCTCAATTACGTCACGGTAAAGTTGAGATTGGAACTCATCTGGAGTCAAAATCATCACTACGTCAGCTTGTGCTACAGCAGCAGGAACTTCAGCAACTTTAAGACCTGAATTTTCAGCTTTCTTCCAAGAAGCAGAGTTCGCACGTAAACCTACAGTTACGTCAACACCAGAATCTTTCAGGTTAAGCGCATGCGCGTGGCCTTGTGAACCGTAACCAATGATCGCTACTTTCTTAGATTGGATGATAGATAAGTCACAGTCTTTATCGTAAAAAATTTGCATTGCTGTCTCCGCTTAAATGCTTGTTTGTCCGTTAAATCAGGCAATGACCCTTAAATTTACATTGCCTGATACCCTCTTCTTGTTCAGATGAGGAAATATTTAAAATTTAGATGGTGAGTACTTTTTCGCCGCGTGCGATACCAGATACACCTGAACGAACCACTTCTAAAATCGTGTGTTCTGCAAGTGCATCAATAAATGCATCCACTTTTTCAGTTGTACCCGCGATTTGAATGGTATAGGTCGTTGGTGTTACATCGACAATCTGACCACGGAAAATATCCGCAGTACGTTTGATTTCGTCACGCGATGAACCCAATGCTTTGACTTTGATCAGCATCAATTCACGCTCAATATGCGCACCTTCAGACAGGTCAACCACTTTCACCACTTCAACCAGCTTGTTAAGCTGTTTAGTAATTTGCTCAATCTTGTGATCATCACCATAAGTGGTCAACGTCAAACGTGAAAGCGTTGGATCTTCAGTCGGGGCAACATTCAATGTTTCGATGTTGTAGCCACGCTGTGAGAACAAACCCACTAAACGGGAAAGCGCGCCTGATTCATTTTCTACGAGTACAGAGATAATATGTCTCATTTCGTGCGCTCCCCTTTAGCCAACCACATATCCTGCATCGACTGACCCGCAATCAACATCGGATAAACGTGCTCGGTACGATCTACCATCACGTTAATAAATACACACTTGTCGTTAATCGCCATTGCTTCTGCAAGCTTAGACTCTAGTTCATCGGCATGATTAATCTGAATACCGACATGACCATAGGCTTCCATCAGTTTGGCAAAATCAGGCAATGAATCTACATAAGAACTTGAATGACGTCCTTCATAGTTCATATCTTGCCACTGCTTCACCATCCCTAAAGACTGGTTATTCAGGCACAGGATTTTGACGTTCAGGCCATATTGCTTACAGGTCGACAGTTCCTGGATACACATCTGAATCGATGCTTCACCGGTGATACACACCACTTGCTGTTCCGGGTATGCAAGCTTCGCAGCCATTGCATACGGCAAGCCTACACCCATGGTGCCTAGACCACCTGAGTTGATCCATTGACGTGGACGTTTGTATTTGTAATACATCGCACCAAACATCTGATGCTGACCGACATCAGAAGTAATGATCGCTTCGCCATTGGTCACTTTATCCAATGCCTGAACCACTTGTTGTGGCTTCATCACGCCATCAACACCCGCTTCAAAACGACCGCCATGAACCTTGCGCCATTCATTGATCTGTTTCCACCATGCCGCAATCGCTTCAGGATTTGGCTTAGAAACATTAAGCTGTTTCAACTGGTTCAACATCTCATTCAGTACAGGCTCTACAGCACCGACAATTGGAATGTGCGCCATAATGGTTTTTGAGATTGTCGCTGGGTCGATATCAATATGAATCACTTTGGCATTCGGACAGAATTTCGCAGGGTTATTGGTCACACGGTCATCAAAACGCGCACCCACACACAGAATTACATCTGCATTATGCATGGTCATGTTGGCTTCGTAAGTACCGTGCATACCCAACATACCGATGAACTGTTCATCATCACCCGGGAATGCGCCAAGCCCCATTAAGGTATTGGTCACTGGATAACCCAATAAATGCGCCAGTTCTGTCAATTGTGCTGAAGCATTGCCTTGAACCACACCACCGCCTGAGTAAATAACTGGGCGTTTAGCATGGATCAGTTCTTCAATCGCTTTACGAATTTGACCTGAGTGACCACGGAATGGTGGCTGATACGAACGCATCTTCACTTTTTCTGGGTATTCGTAAGCAAATTTCTCTGCAGGATTGGTCGCATCCTTTGGAATATCAATCACTACAGGACCTGGACGACCTGAAGACGCAATATAGAAGGCTTTCTTGATAATCACAGGAATTTCGCTGGCATGACGCACCTGGAAGCTATGTTTCACGATAGGACGTGAAATACCGACCATATCGGTTTCCTGAAATGCATCTTCACCAATCAGATGACTCGCAACCTGACCTGACAAAATCACCATCGGGATTGAGTCCATATAGGCCGTTGCAATTGGGGTCACCGTATTGGTTGCGCCCGGACCTGAGGTCACCAGCACAACACCGGTCTTGCCTGTCACGCGTGAGTAAGCATCGGCCATGTGACCGGCAGCCTGTTCGTGACGTACGAGATAATGATTGATTCTGTCTTGTTGAAATAGCGCATCATAAATATGAAGAACTGCGCCGCCTGGGTATCCAAAAACATGTTCAACGCCTTCGTCCGCTAATGCGCGAACAAGCATTTCACCACCAGATAGAAGTTCCAACGTGATTCACCCTAATATTATTCACTGCACAAATGGGAGGCATTTGCAGTGTTTCATTTGTTAACTGTCTGCACTGTTATAGCACACAAATTCATAGTTTTCATAGCAATAGGAAAAAAATCTGATCTCTTCGCTGTTCGAGCAATACGGGATCTAAAACATGTTGGGATAAACATATTTTGCTTAGCTTTGTTCAATTTCTCGGCTAGAAAAATCGCCCACTGCATGAAATGACACTTAGTCGAAGGGTGATCGATCTAAGGCATATAAAACTATTGCAGCATTCTTGTGTTTTCAGGCTTTAAAGTCAAGTTTAAAAAACAGACAATCCATACTTACTAGTGCCTAGATCTGCTGTTTTTAACAGCAATATCAGCTCATAGCCATGCATTGACTGTCTTGTATATTCATCTAATCCAATAAAATTCATAGAGTTAATGGTTTAATTTTATAAATTTTTAATATGTCTTATATAAAAAAAATGAATGAATTTTTATTAAATGAAAGGAAATTGTTTATCAATAAATTTTGTATACGAAGATTTGTCTCTGATTTCTTATACGCTAGATTGAGCTTATTTAAGCAGTTAGCTTTGAATAAAGCAGATAAAAATCCATCATTTTTACTGAAAATATCACTACAATAATTGCAGTATTCCATGCCTAGCAAGCCGAGGCCCAAGAACAATGAAAATATCTTTTTTAACCGCCTTCAGTTTGAGTTGCGCAGTTGTTTTGAGCATCTGTAGCACCAGCGCTTCCGCGATCCAGTATCATAAATGGGTCGATGCGAAAGGTGTCACGCATTATACCAAGACGCCACCACCAAAATCTGCGAAAAAAACCACCACAGTGGATACTTATGGCTGGAAAAATTCAGCACCGGCATCTCCAAGAACAGCTGAAACTGAAGTTCAAACCGAGAACACACCTCAAGAACAACAGCAACAAGCCCCTCAAGTTCCTGCGAATCAGGACCAGCAACAACGTGAAGCCAACGAAGCCTTGCAGCAATCTAAAAATCGTGCAGTTGCTTTATAAGACACCTCTATATAGAACAGCGTGTTTTTTCTTCGGGAAATGCCGGCGCAAAATTCACTTTTAGGTGCATTTTGCGCTATGCTGTGCAACAGACTTTTTTCACCGTAATTCACTGATACGTTTATGACTACTCACATTGATTCCGAATATCAAGCCAGTGCGATTGAGCCTCAAGTCCAACAGGATTGGGAATATCGCAAAGCCTTTAAAGTTGCCGACAAAGTAGAAGGTCCACGTCGTTATATTCTCTCGATGTTCCCTTACCCAAGTGGCAAGCTACATATGGGTCATGTGCGTAACTATACGATTGGTGACGTGATCAGCCGTTTCCATCGCTTAAAAGGTGAAACTGTCCTGCAACCGATGGGTTGGGATGCTTTCGGTCTGCCTGCTGAAAACGCAGCGATTGCACACCAGGTTGCACCGGCAAAATGGACATTTGAAAATATTGCTTACATGCGTGACCAGTTGAAAAAACTCGGTCTAGCCGTAGATTGGGATCGTGAATTTGCGACCTGTACCCCTGAATACTATCGTTGGGAACAATGGCTATTTGTTCAGCTTTATAAAAAAGGCTTGATCTACCGTAAGCTTTCAACCGTGAATTGGGATCCGGTCGATCAGACTGTTCTTGCCAACGAACAGGTTGAAAATGGTCGTGGCTGGCGTTCAGGTGCATTGGTAGAAAAGCGTGATATTCCAATGTACTACTTCCGCATCACTGATTATGCGCAAGAGTTACTTGACGATTTAGACACGCTTAAAGATGGCTGGCCACAACAAGTGTTGACCATGCAGCGTAACTGGATTGGCCGCTCACAAGGGATGGACATCACTTTCCCTTCAGCAAATCCTGACGTGTATGCAGATGGTTTAACGGTATTTACTACCCGTGCCGATACCTTGATGGGCGTAACGTATGTTGCAGTTGCAGCAGAACACCCGATGGCGCTGAAAGCGGCTGAAACAAACCCAGAATTGGCTGCATTCATTGAAGAATGCCGTATGGGTTCTGTGGCAGAAGCGGATCTTGCGACTGCCGAGAAGAAAGGCATGGCAACCGGTCTTTCTGTGAAGCATCCTGTGACTGGCGAAGAAGTTCCGGTTTGGATCGCCAACTATGTATTGATGTCTTATGGTTCAGGTGCAGTGATGGCAGTTCCATCACACGATGAACGTGACTTCGAATTTGCCAATAAATATGGCTTGACCATCAAGCAAGTGATTGATGCTAAAGACGCAGATGATGCTGACTTTGATGCGACTCAATGGCAAGAATGGTATGGCTCGAAAGAAGGTAAACTGGTCAATTCAGCCGAATTTGACGGTCTAGATTTCCAAGGTGCATACGATGCATTCCTTGCTAAATTAGAACCAACAGGCCTAGCAAGTTCTAAAGTTCAATTCCGTCTACGTGACTGGGGGGTTTCCCGTCAGCGTTATTGGGGTTGTCCAATTCCAATGATTAACTGTCCATCATGTGGTCAAGTGCCAGTACCTGAAGAGCAGCTTCCTGTGGTTCTTCCGACTGACGTTGTTCCAGATGGTTCAGGTAACCCACTGAACAAAATGCCTGAGTTCTATGAAACGACTTGTCCAAGCTGTGGTGGCGACGCACGTCGTGAAACAGATACGCTTGATACATTCGTAGAATCGTCTTGGTACTATGCACGTTATGCATCTCCAGACTTTACGGGTGGCATGGTGAAACCTGAAGCAGGTCAAACCTGGCTTCCTGTCAACCAATACATCGGTGGTGTTGAACACGCGATTCTGCACTTACTTTATGCACGCTTCTTCCACAAATTGATGCGTGATGAAGGCGTGGTACAAGGCAATGAACCATTTACTAACTTGTTAACGCAAGGGATGGTGCTAGCAGATACCTTCTATCGTGAAGCAGACTCAGGTAAGAAAACCTGGTTTAATCCGGCAGATATCGAGCTTGAAAAAGACGAAAAAGGCCGTGTGCTTTCTGCCAAATATAAAGAAGATGGCCAAGACGTTATCGTTGGTGGTCAGGAAAAAATGTCGAAATCGAAAAATAACGGTATCGACCCGCAATCGATTATTGACCAGTACGGCGCAGATACGGCACGTGTGTTCATGATGTTCGCGGCTCCACCTGATCAATCACTTGAATGGTCTGATGCCGGTGTTGAGGGTGCAAACCGCTTCCTGAAACGTGTATGGCGTTTAGCAACAGGCTTCCTTGAAAAAGGTAACGGTGCATCAAACATCGACAAAGCGGCACTGTCTACGGCTGCACAAGACTTGCGTCGTAAGACACACGAAACCATCCAAAAAGTCGGTGATGATATTGAACGTCGTCATGCATTTAACACTGCCATTGCTGCATTGATGGAACTTTTAAATGCTAACAACAAATTTGAAGCTCAAGATGACAATGACGTTGCTGTCGCACGTGAATCGATTACCACGCTGTTAACTTTACTTGCACCATTTGCACCGCATTTAAGCCAGACTTTATTGGCTGAATTTGGGATTGAATTGAATTCAACTTTATTCCCTGCGGTAGATGAATCTGCGCTGACACGTAATACGCAAACCATCGTGGTTCAAGTCAACGGTAAGCTTCGTGGCAAGTTAGAAGTATCTGTAGATGCCTCTAAAGATGACATCTTGGCTCAAGCCAAAGCATTGCCTGAAGTTCAGCAATTCTTGACGGGTCCAACCAAGAAAGAAATTGTGGTACCGAATAAATTAGTGAATTTGGTGGTTTAAATCCTTAAGTTCCCTCTCCTCTCAGGAGAGGGCTAGGGAGAGGTAAATATATAACCCCTCATCCTAACCTTCTCCCAGAGGGAGAAGGAACTTTCTGAAGGATTTCACAATTCCCAAACAAAGCCCGTTGCCAGCCAACGGGCTTTGACTTTACAATCCAGTTCAGGATTTCAAATATTCCCCTTCGGGAAGCATAGAGGGCAACACATGCATTTGGGCAAACATTTAGCAGCAATTGTTTTAACTTGTGGTCTGAGTGCAGGCTTAGTCGGCTGTGGCTTTCATCTGAAAGGAACCAATCCGAGCTCCGCCCCTGTTGCTTACTCTGTCATGAGCCTGTCTTTACCGCCCAATACTGAAGAACTGCAAGAGAAACTGGCAGTTTACCTCGGTGCTGCAGGCGTACAGCTGAGTAATGCACCCAATGCTTATGTGTTACGTGTCCTGGATTACACCCCTCGCCGTCTGGAACTGAACGGTAAACTAGTTGAAACCTTGTTACGTTTAAACGTGACTTTCCGGATTGAAGATGCACAAGGCAATCCGATCACTGAACCACGCACTGTCGTGGCAACACGTACGTATCAATATGATATTGAAACGGTCAACACCGATGACCAGGAACAAAAATATCTGAATCAGGTCATTATTGATGATGTGGCGCAGCAGATTGCACGTCAGATTTCATCGAACCGCTTACCCTTAGCCAAACAAAATACCTCAGCGCAACCTGCTCAATAAGACCTCTTTATGAAACTTGATTATCTACAAGCCCTGAAACGTGTCGATGAAGCTCGCGGTGCTTGGGTCTTGCATGGTCAAGAGCCTTTGCTGGAACAGAATTTAATTGATGCCTTTCGGGCCAGCTGGCAAAAGCAGGACATCGAACGTCAACGCTATGACATTAGTTCGGTCGCCGACTGGAAAACCGTCTTTAATGCCTTGAACAGCTTGTCGCTGTTTTCAACCCAGTTGGCGATTGAAGTACATGGCAATATCAAACCGGATGCCAGCGCAATCAAGTTACTGAAAAACTATTTGCAGCATAATGAACAAAACCTGCTGTTGGTGGTGATGCCCAAACAGGATAGTAATAGCCTGAAATCCAGTTTCTTTCAGCTGATTGATGCCAATGGTGTGAATGTTTCGCTGGTGGCCAATTATCCAAAAGACCGGCAGCAGATTCTGGGTATTGAAGCTGAAAAACTCGGCATTCGTTTAGCCAATGATGCCTGGCAATGGCTGGAACAACATCATGAGCACAACCTGCTTGCAGCAAAGAACAGCCTGATGCGGGTTAGCGATACCTTTGCTGAAGTCGATATCATTCAGGTTGATCATTTATATGCATGTTTACAAGATCAGTCACGTTATAGCACCTATGATTTGAGCGATGCCCTGCTACAAGGTAATCTTTCCCAGTCGATCAAAATTTTTCAGTATCTAGTCGTTTCAGGTGAACCGATGAGCCTGATTTTATGGAGTCTCAGCAAGGAAATGCGTCTGTTGATGCAGCTGTTTGAACAACCGCAAAATGCCTTGCAAATCGGGATCTGGAAAACCAAAGTCGGGTTATATCAACAAGCCTTGCGCCGTCTCAGCCCACAGACTTTTCTGGCCTGGCCGCGGTTATTATTAAGAATTGATGCCTCAATTAAAGGACTCGGACATGAAAATCCGGAGCATTTGGTACTACAGGCGATTTCCAGTATCTGTGGCAAGCCCCTATTTCACTAAGTCTTTGTCAAAATTCGAAAAATAAAATAATAATCATTCCCATTAGTTTAAAAAAATACACGATTTATCCTAATTTCGCTTTTATAATCGTTCACAATTCTCTGATTTTGAACCGATATTGATCATGCCAAAAATAAAACCGACGAAATTGATTATGGCCGCCGTGATTGCCATTGCGCTCATCGCTGCGGGGTGGTACTTCCTCAAACCCAAAGAACAGCCTCCGCAATATATTACGGCTGAAGTCACCCAAGGCGATATCGAAAGCTCTGTACTGGCGACTGGTATTCTGGAAGCGACCAAGATGGTCAGCGTGGGGGCGCAGGTTTCGGGTCAGGTCAGAAAAATGTATGTAGAACTGGGCGATCAGGTCAAGCAAGGTCAGCTGATTGCGCGGATTGACTCCGTTCGTCAGGAAAATGATTTAAAAACCGCTGAAGCCAGCATTAAAAATCAGATGGCACAACTTGCAGTAAGACAGGCGAATTTGGCCAAAGTTGAAGCTGAATACAACCGTCAGAAAGCCATGTATGCACAGGATGCCACTTCTCGCTCAGAGCTGGAATCGGCATTTGCGAACTATAAAACGGCGCAAGCGGATATCACCGCTATCAATGCACAGATTGAACAGTCGCGTTTGACGCTGGCGACTGCCAAAGAAGATCTTGGCTATACCCAGATTGTAGCCCCGATGGATGGCACGATTGTGGCGATTGTGACTGAAGAAGGTCAAACCGTGAATGCCAACCAGAGTGCGCCGACCATTGTTAAACTGGCCAAACTCGACACCATGACCATTAAAGCTGAAATTTCTGAAGCGGATGTCATGAAAGTTGAAGAAGGTCAGACGGTTTATTTCACTACGTTAGGCAATAACGAGAAAAAGATTTACGCCAAACTGCGTCAGGTTGAGCCTGCACCCAATTCAATTAATACCGATGGCAATACCTCAAGCTCATCGTCAAGTTCTGCGGTGTATTACAACGCATTGTTCGATGTCCCGAATGAAGATGGAAAATTGCGTATTGATATGACTGCGCAAGTTTATATCGTACTGGATGAAGCTAAAAATGTGCTGACCATTCCTGCTGCGGCCATTCAAGGTTCAAACCGTCCTCCACGTGCCAATCGTGGTGAAGCGCGTGGTGAGGGTTCTCTCGGTGAAGGCGGCTCGGCATCACGTCCTGAAGGCGATTCGGCTCAAGGTAACCGCCCTGCCGGTGAACGTCCAGCGCGTCTAAACCTGTCTGAAGCAGAACTTGCGCTGATTGAGCAAGGTAAAGCACAGCGTGGCGTGGTTCGTGTCTTGCAAGCCGATGGTACTGCGAAACCAACCCCTGTATTAATCGGCTTGAATAACCGTGCCACTGCGCAAGTGCTGAAAGGTTTAAAACGTGGTGATCAGGTGGTGATTGCCGATGGTTCTGATACCTCCAATGATGCGGCAAAACGCGGTGGCAATAGCCGTGGCCCAATGAGAATGTAAGCATGAATTCACAACAACAGCCTCTCCTCGAGGTGAAAAATCTGGTTCGTGAATTCCCTACGGGTGAAAGTACGGTCCAGATTTTAAAAGGGGTGAATCTGGAGATTTATCCGGGTGAACTGGTAGCGATTGTCGGCCAGTCCGGTTCCGGTAAATCGACCCTGATGAACATTCTGGGTTGTCTGGACAAACCAACTACCGGTAGCTATAAGGTTAAAGGCCGTGAAACCCGCGAACTGGAAGCGGATGAACTGGCGCAATTACGCCGTGAATATTTCGGCTTTATTTTCCAGCGTTATCATTTATTGGGTGATTTAAACGCAGCAGGCAATGTCGAAGTCCCTGCGATTTATGCCGGTGCGGATTCATCTGAACGGCATGCGCGAGCCGTCAAGATTCTGACTGATCTCGGTCTGGGTGAAAAAACCCAGAACCGTCCGAGCCAGCTCTCTGGTGGTCAGCAGCAACGGGTTTCGATTGCCCGTGCGCTAATGAATGGCGGTGACGTGATTCTGGCCGATGAACCGACAGGTGCATTGGACAAGAACAGCGGTATTGAAGTGATGCGTATTTTGCGTGAACTGAATGCCAAAGGTCATACCATCATTCTGGTCACGCATGATCATAATGTAGCGAAAAATGCGACCCGGATTATCGAGATCTCGGACGGCAATATTATTTCTGATCAGCCCAATGTTCCTGAAGTCGAAGAGCATCTGGAAAAACAGCCGCTAATCCGCAGTGAACAAAAGAAGATTTCTTCATGGCGTTCTGCAGTTGACCGTCTCGGTGAAGCTTTCCGTATGGCCTTGCTGGCCATGAATGCACATCGCATGCGGACTTTCTTGACCATGCTCGGAATCATTATCGGTATTGCTTCGGTGGTCTCGGTGGTGGCACTCGGTAATGGCTCACAAAAGCAGATTCTGGAAAATATCAGCAGTCTGGGGACCAATACCATTACCGTATTTCAGGGTCGAGGCTTTGGGGATAACTCCAGATCTTCACAGTCCAAAACCCTGATTCCGGCCGATGCCGATGCGCTGGCTGAACAACCGTATGTCGATGGCGTTAGCCCATCGGTGAATAGCAGTGTCACCGGCCGTTATAAAGAAATCGAAGCTTCAACCACGGTCAACGGCGTCAGTGAAGATTTCTTCTACGTGCGTGGCATGACCTTCCAGTCCGGTCAGCCTTTTGACCGCAGTAGTGTCATGCAACAGGCGCAAGATGTCGTCATTGACACCAATACCAAAAATACCTTCTTTAAGGATGGCACCAATCCGGTGGGTCAGGTGATTTTACTCGGGAGCGTACCGAGCCGGATTATCGGGGTGATTGACGCGCAAAAAGGCATGATGGGCAATAATGACAGCCTGAATGTCTATCTGCCGTATTCCACCGTGATGAGCCGTATGCTGGGTCAATCCAATGTTCGCAGCATCATTGTGCGGATTAAGGATGAATACCCAAGTGCGGCGGCTGAAAATGCAATTTTAAACCTGCTGGTACAGCGACATGGCGCGCAGGATGTGTTTACCCAGAATGCCGACAGTATTCGTGAAACCATTCAGCAAACCACGGCGACCATGACTCTGCTGATTTCAGCAATTGCGGTAATTTCACTGGTGGTCGGCGGGATTGGCGTAATGAATATCATGCTGGTATCGGTAACCGAACGTACTCAGGAAATTGGTGTGCGTATGGCGGTGGGTGCCCGTCAAAGTGATATTTTGCAGCAATTCCTGATTGAAGCCGTTCTGGTCTGTATCTTGGGTGGTATTTTGGGTGTGCTGCTTTCCCTCGGGATTGGCCAATTAATTACCCATTTTGCCGGCGGTACTTTCCAGATGGCGTATTCAACCACTTCGATTGTAGCGGCCTTTGTCTGCTCAAGCCTGATCGGGATTGTGTTTGGCTTTATCCCGGCACGTAACGCTGCTCGTCTGAATCCAGTCGATGCGCTCTCTCGCGAATAAGGAATCTGATATGCAAATGAATTTAACCAAGCTTGCCAGTGCCCTGTTGCTGGGAAGCTCGCTGGTCGGTTGTGCCGCAGTGGTGAAAACCCCCTATGAACAGCCTGCGATCAATATGCCGGGTAGCTTTCAAAACAATAAGGTGCTTAGTCAGCAGATTCATGCCGATATTTTGGCAGATCAATGGTGGACTTTATTTAAAGATCTGCAATTAAATAATTTGGTGAATGAAGTATTGGCGCAGAATACCGATCTGGCAGTGGCCGGCATCAGTTTACAACAGGCCCGTATTCAAGCCAGACAAGCTCAAAGTCAGCAAGGCGTTCGCGTCGGTGATGCAAGAATTTCAACGGGCCATCGTTTTAGCCTAGATGGTGGCGGCGATTCTTCGACGGGTCTTTCACTGGGTTATCCGGACTTAAGCTATGAGCTGGACCTGTTTGGTAAACTAGCTAATCAGACTGAAGCGGCACGCTGGGAAGCACTGGCCTCTGAAGAAGACTTGCAGGCAACCGCACAAAGCCTGATTGGCACCACGGCACAATTGTACTGGCAACTGGCTTATCTGAATGAACGTTATAGTGTGGTACAGCAAAATCTGGCGACCGCGCAAAAAACCTATGATCTGGTGCGGGTGCAATATCGTGCCGGCGCAGTATCCGGTCTGGATTTAACCCAGGCGGAACAGGCAATTCAAAGTCAACAGGCGACTTTAAGCCAGATTGAACAGCAACGTGTGGAAACACGTACCGGACTCGCGGTATTGCTGCACATGCCGGTTCAACAGCTCGCGATTCAAGAGCCAAGCCGTTTACCGAATATTCAATTGCCAAGTATTCAGGCTGACTTACCGGCGAGTTTGTTGTCACGTCGCCCTGACCTTCGAGCCACTGAACTGCGCTTGCGTAAGGCACTAGCCAATAAAGATGCCAACAAAGCCAGCTACTATCCTTCCATTAGTTTGACCGGTAATCTGACCACCGGTATTGGCAGCAGTACTTCCCTCTCGAATGCCCTGAAAAATCCGGTTGCAACTTTAGGTGCTGGTCTGACTTTGCCTTTCCTGCAATGGAATGACATGAAACGTGATCTGCAAGTCAATGAGCTGGAATATGAAAAAGCCATTATCCAGTATCGCCAGACCATGTATGAAGCCTTTGCTGATGTGGAAAATGCCTTGTCGAATCGTACTGAGCTCACTAAGCAGGTGACTTTGCAGCAACGGAATGTTGAGCTGGCAGAAAGAACTGAACGCTTGACTGAAGTGCGTTATCGTAATGGTGCAGTAGCCTTGAAAAACCTGCTGGATGCACAGGAAACCACGCGCAATGCACGGCTGTCCTTGGTGCAAACCCGACAGAACCAATACAATGCCTATGTCACCTTGATGCAGGCATTGGGTGGTAGCCCGATTAAACAGTTGCCTTAACAAAGCTTAATCCATAAAAAAACCGCTGCCAAACAGCGGTTTTTTTAGTTCATATGATTTGAGTCAGTTTATTTCATTTGCAAATACGCATTCACATTTTTCAATAATTCAATTGATCGCTCATGTCCGAGCAAACTGCCTTTTTCCAGCCAGTCCCGTGCGATTCCGATATCACGCTCTACACTAATACCCTTGGTATATAAACGCCCAAGATGGCTATAAGCATCTGCATTCACCTGTGCTGCCGCCTGCTGATAATACTGCACGGCTTGCTCAATATTACTCTCAACACCTTGACCTTGCTCATAGGCTTCACCCAGAGCATTCAGTGCCACACCATTCTGCTGAGCGGCTGCTTTTTGCAGATAGCTCAAGCCTAAGGCAATATCCTGCGCAATCTGTTGACCTTTCAGATACTTTAAACCCAATTCCGCTTGTGCCGGGGCATGACCCAATTGTGCTGCCTGATGCAGATAGCGATTTGCCAACTCTGCATTATTGATAAACACAGAATAAATGCCTGACAGAGCTTGGTACAGGAACCATGCCGCCTCTTTCGAACCTTTCGCAACCGCCTGATTGAGGTACTGGACAGCTTTATCACGTGTCGGCAATGGATATTCAGCCAGACTATAAAACCGGCCGACGCTATAAATCAGATCCGCTTCAGACTGAGCTACAATCTGCCAATACTGTTGTGCCGCGTTCTGGATCATTTGTGTGGCTTTGCCCGTATCTTTAACTGTGCCTATACCGTTTAAATAACACAGCGCCAGCCCCATCCCTGCAGACACATCATCAGGACTAAGCTGATAGGCAGCCTGATATAACTCAAATGCTTTTTGCGGTTCATTGGCTACCAGGTGCTGCTCAAAATACAGCGCAGCAATCATGCATAATGTAGGCGCATGCTGACTGTTGGCCGCTTCCGACCAGTAACGAAATGCCATGGTTTCATTTTTATCAACATACCAGCCATGAAAATAAGCCAGTCCGATTAAGGTCTTGGCGTGTGCATCGGCGTGTTCTTTGGACTGCTGCAATAAATGCTGGAACACGCGCTGACGCTGGTCGGTATCGATACGACCTTGTAATACACCAGCATAATAGTCATACAGACCTTTCTGGTCACCGAGACTGATACAACGTTTAATAAATTGCAGCGATTGCGTCAGGTCTTGGGGCAGAATCTGGCCACGCGCATAAGAGTTCGCAATCTGCTGATTGGCAGCCAAATGATCTTGCTGTGCCGCCAGAAACAGATAATGAATTCCTTGCACTAAATCTTGGGTTGTTGAATCTGCCAGATAATACTGGGCCAGCTGATACTGCGAATTGGCATGACCCTGTCCGGCATTTTGAATGAATAATGCCAGACGCTGTTTTTCTGCAGTCATCTCGTTTTGAGGATGGTCTTCGGTAGAAGAAAGTTCAGTGATGCGGTACTGGGCATCCAGATTGCCACGTGCTACCGCATGTCGGTACCAGTACAGAGCTTTATCCGGGTCAGCCTGTTGATACGCCTCCCCTTCATGAATCTGCCCCAAATGATAGGCTGCTTCATCACTACCCAAGCGAAAGGCTTTGTCCAGGTAGCTGATGGCTTTTTCAGTATTTTGCTCATGCCCTAGACCTTGCAGATGCATTAGGCCCATACCTACATAGGCTTGTGGAATTTCCTGTTGCTGAGCCAGTCCTTGATAAATCTGATAGGCACGTTCATAATTCGGATGTTCCGGATCTGAACTCAAACGTGCTGCATGTTTCAGTTGAGCATCAATCTGCTCAATCCATAAATCATGTTGTACAGCCTTCGCCTGATCACGTTTCACCGGATCCGGACGTTTCCACATCCAGATCGCCAACGCCCCTATCCCCAAAATCAGTACCAGCAAGAACCACATAGCTGCTCCAAAACATTATTTTTGTTCTGCGAATGAATCCTTTCATTCTAAACGCCAGTTTAAAAAAAGCACATAGATTGTGCTTTTTATTTTTTAAATCAGGCTTTTGCTCTTTTACTATCGAGCTTTTTCAAACCTTCTGCCACAGCGACCATGGCAAAGCTTGAAGTTACCACCACGGCAGAACCATAACCACCGCAGCGCAAGCCGGCACTGGCGCAGACATCGGCACTGGAGAATGGATTATCGATGGAATAGACACAAGTAATGCCGAATTTTTCTTTGGGCTTTTTGCAGATGCCTTTAGCACGTAACTGGGCACGCAATTTGGCCAGCATCGGGTCCTGTTCGGTTTTAGATAAATCGGCGACCCGAATTTTCAGTGGATCCAGTTTGCCACCTGCCCCGCCCGATACAATTAAAGGAATCTTGTTAAAGCGACAATGTAGCATCAGGGCAAATTTGGCTTTGACATCATCGATGCAATCTAAAATCAGATCCGGTGTCGGAGCTAAAATTTCTTTGATATTCTCAGGCGTCAGATAATCATCAATTAGATTGATTTTAATCCGTGGATTAATTGCACGACACCGCTCGGCCATAACTTCAATTTTTTCATGACCCAAGGTGGTACTCATGGCAGGTAACTGGCGGTTGATATTTGATGCCGCCACCACATCCATATCGACCAAGGTCAGTTCGCCAATTCCGCTACGTGCCAGAGCTTCTACTGCCCATGAACCGACACCACCGATGCCAATCACCATCACATGACTTTTTTCATAATGGTTAAAGCTGTCTTCTCCATAAATTTTGGCAACACCAGCAAAACGGCGGTCATATTCATCATCTTGAAGCAGGTCAGTCATAGGTCATCTATAGCAATAAAAATACCGGATCATTTTAGCAAAATCCGCTTTTCTTTACCGCCACTAAATTTTTGATCGATTTAAATGACATTCAGATTGGATGAGAGCGACAACCGACTCGCGATTGATTAAAATATCAATAAATTAATTCTATGTCATTTGGCCAAAAGGAGTGGAATGTCATGCTATTTAACACCCTTTTGGGTTTGAACATTGTTTGTATCGGGCTTTATTTTTATGTTCTGATCAGCCAAAAGAACAAAAATTATTATCTCAGCATTCTCATTCGTTTAATGACTTTAGGATTATTTGGCTTAGTTATTTTCGATCGTTATGAAACACAGAATCATCTGATTGTGTTATTACTCTTGTGGGTAGGCTTTGAAAGCATGGAGCAGTTTTACACTAGAAAAAATCCAGTTCAGTAAAATAAAAAAAGAGGCTTTTGCCTCTTTTTCATCTATCGGAATTAATCTTTATTCATGATGAAAAAATATTCACGATAGTATTTCAATTCCGCAATCGAATCACGAATGTCATCCATCGCCAGATGCGAGGCATTTTTCTTGAGACCGCTCATGATTTCCGGGCGCCAGCGTTTGGCCAGTTCTTTCACTGAAGATACATCCAGATTACGGTAATGGAAATACTGCTCCAGTTCAGGCATCAGGCGGTGCAAGAAACGGCGATCCTGACAGATCGAGTTACCACACATCGGTGAAGATTTTGGATTGACCCATTTTTTCAGGAATTCAATAGTTTGCTGTTCGGCATCCTGAGCGGTCAGTTTACTGCGACGTACACGTTCAATCAGACCAGACTGGCCATGCTGGCGAGTGTTCCACTCATCCATGGCATTTAACAGACGTGCAGGCTGATGTACCGCAAGCACAGGACCTTCTGCCAAAATATTCAAATTGTCATCGGTTACAATTGTTGCAATTTCAATAATTTGATCATTGTCTGTGTCTAGACCTGTCATTTCAAGGTCAATCCAAATCAGGCGGGTATCAGCGGTGCTGCTCATAAATGTGCAATCTTATTGGGTTTAAAAACAACTATAGTAGCAAATTAATTACATCTTGGGTGTCATTCAGGGGCTGCTTCATGCTATTTTTGCCATCTGATTTACCCGGTTTTTTTAGGATATGAATGGCCTTAATACGTAAGCGTCGTCTGACAGAGCAACAACAGCGCCGCATTCAGAAACAACAGAAAACACGTCAAGAAGATCTCGATACCTCCAGTGATCTTGAAGGTTTAGTGGTGCAACATTATGGCCGCCAACTTGAAGTGCAAGCTTTGTCTCGCCCTGACATTCACCCTGAAAAACCTGTGGTCGCCGAGGGTGAGCCTGAACCTTTCTGGAAAGAGATTGAACTGGACAGCGTCTGGCGCTGTCATACCCGGACCAATCTGGATTTATTGGTAACAGGTGACCGGGTCAAATGGCAAGCCGATCCGAATACCGGTTTAGGGATTATCACCGCGATTCATCCTCGCAAATCCTTATTGACCCGTCCTGACCGCTATCACAAGGTTAAACCGGTCGCGGCCAATATTTCACTGATTGTCATTGTCTTTGCACCCTTGCCTGAGCCAGCGCCGGGTCTGATCGACCGTTATCTGGTGGCCTGTGCTGATGCTGATATTCCTGCGCTTCTGGTAATGAATAAAGCCGATTTGTTAAAAGAAAACGATCCGATTCTGACTCTGCTGCAAGAATATCAAGATCTCGGTTATGAAGTGATGCAGACCCAATCCGATGGCGACCTAAGCGCTTTATCTAACCGTCTGGAAAATGAAACCGTGGCCTTTGTCGGTCAGTCCGGTGTCGGGAAAAGTACGCTGATTAATGCGATCGTGCCGGATGCGGCACAGAAAACCAATATTATTTCGGAAAACTCGGCGCTGGGTCAGCACACCACGACCTCAACGCGTTTGATCGGTTTTGGGGAAGGCGCGGCCCTGATTGACTCTCCGGGAATTCGTGAATTTGGCCTGTGGCATCTGACTTTAGATAAGGTACAAAGCGGCTTTCCTGAAATTGAAAATCTGCTCGGACATTGTCAGTTCCGTAACTGTACCCATAAGCATGAAAAACAATGTGCTTTGCGTCAGGCTGCTGCCGCAGGTGAAATTTTACCGCGCCGACTGGACAGCTATTTACGTTTAATCGACGAAATCACTGAAGCACAGCAAAAAAATTAATTTTCTTAACCCTTGGCCCTTGAAGCGGTGATTTTGATCACCATATTTATGAGCTATACTCTTGGCAATTTTAAAATTGTAATTAGGTGAATTGTGGAACGTTGGTTCGAGTTTATGGGGAATCACCCCTTCTTATTTGGAACACTCGCGGTATTAGTGGTTTTGTTCTTCATTATCGAAGGTCAACGTAACGGTCGCAAAATTTCTCCGCAATCGCTGGGAATTTTAGTCAAAGCAAAAAATGCCATGCTGGTTGATCTACGTGATGCTAAAGACTTCCGTGAAGGTCATATCAGCGGCAGCCGTAATATTCCATATAGCCAGATTACAAAACATGTTGAAGAGCTGAAAGCATCTGATCGCCCTTTGGTGTTCATTTGTAACCTTGGACAGGTGGCTGGTACTGCATTACAGCAGGTTGGTCATGCCGATGCCTACCGTCTTGATGGCGGCGTCAGCAACTGGAAAGCTCAAGGTTTACCTTTGGTGAAAAGCAAATAATCCACGAACAGGAGATTGATCATGGCTGAAGTTACTATTTACTCGACGACAGTGTGTCCTTATTGCGTGCGTGCAAAACAGCTACTGGAACGTAAGGGTGTGGCATATAAAGAGATTAACTTGTCTCAAGAAGCGCCTGAAGTACGTCTTGAATTGATGCAGCGTACCAATCACCGTACCGTGCCACAAATTTTTATTAATGATCAGTTCATCGGCGGTTTTGACCAGCTTTATGCTTTAGAGCGTGAAGGCAAACTTGATGAATTGCTGGCTTAACCTTACTAAAATTATCACTTCATATTAAGGATCAAAAAATGAGTGAAGAACAACAAGCTCAACCACAATTGGCATTAGAGCGTATTTATACCAAAGATATTTCTTTTGAAGTTCCTGGGGCGCAAGTTTTTACCAAGCAATGGCAACCTGAGTTAAACATCAATCTTTCTTCTTCTGCAGAAAAAATTGATGAAACTCATTTTGAAGTAGCTTTGAAAGTCGTGGTTCAAGCGACCAACGAAGGTGATACCGCGTTTATCGTTGATGTCACTCAAGCTGGTATTTTCCTGGTGGATGGCGTTGAAGAAGAGCGTCTTCCATACATCCTAGGCGCATACTGCCCGAACATCCTGTTCCCGTTCCTACGTGAAGCAGTGAATGATATGGTGACTAAAGGTAGCTTCCCACAATTGCTATTGACTCCAATCAACTTCGATGCTGAATTTGAAGCCAATATGCAACGTGCCCAAGCCGCTGCTGTGGATGGTCAAGCTTAATCGCTGTCATTCAAATCTAAAAAAGACCGCTTATGCGGTCTTTTTTATTGCCTTGAGTGGCCTCCCCCTTTATCAAAGGGGGAATGAGGGGGATTTTAATCGTTTCCTCACTCAGAGGAAGAAGTCATTCCCCTCTCTCTAACTCTCTCCCTGAGGGAGAGAGAACTTATAGGATTTATTCCGCATCCGCCATCAAATCAGCGCTCATACCCACGGTATTAAAACCAGCATCAACATACAGGATTTCACCAGTAATCCCGTTAGCCCATGGCGAGCACAGGAATAATGCGGCATTACCGACATCTTCAATCGTCACATTACGTTTCAGTGGAGCAACTTTCTCATTCAGGTCAAGCATTTTACGGAATGATTTAATACCGGAAGCTGCCAAAGTACGGATTGGACCCGCAGAGATCGCATTCACGCGAATACCTTCCTGACCCAAGCTAGACGCCAAATAACGTACGCCAGCTTCTAAAGAGGCTTTGGCCATACCCATCACGTTATAGTTTGGCATTACACGCTCAGAACCTTGGTAGGTTAATGTTAGCAAACAACCTTGACGGACTTGCAGCAAAGGTTTTGCCGCGCGTGCCATTGCGATAAAGCTATAGGCACTGATGTCATGCGCAATATTAAAACCTTCACGATCCGTGATTTCGGTAAAGTCGCCATCCAGTGTATGTGCCGGTGCAAAACCGATAGAATGCACTACGCCGTCCAAACCATCCCAGTGTTTAGAAAGTTCAGCAAATGCCTGGTCAATTTCAGCATCGACTGCCACATCACAAGGAAAAACCAGTTTTGAACCAAACTGTTCAGCGAAGTCATCTACCCGCTTTTTCAGCTTTTCATTTGGATAAGTAAAAGCCAATTCAGCACCTTCACGATGCAATGCCTGAGCAATACCAAAAGCAATCGATAATTTACTCGCAATGCCCGCGATCAAGAAGCGCTTACCCGCCAAAAGTCCTTGTGCCATGTGAATCTCACCTAAAAAAATGTATATGGCATGATGCCAAGTCTGGAGCATTTTAGAAATTGCATAATGCACCTTTTTTTCTATTTATGATGAACCGGGAATTTAAGACCGAGTTAAGAGCGTTAAATTAAATGGCCAGATGCAGGGCCTGATGAGTATTTTGCCAGAGCTGTTCAGCCAGTTCCTCTTTGTGCATATGTAGACTCTTTGCCAGTCCTTGCAGCACATAAGGTAAATTTGCAGGTGTATTTCGGGTACGTTGCTCGGTCGAGCTTTGACAACAGAGTGGCGTCATATCCGGACAGTCAGTTTCCAATACCAGATGTTCTGGTCCGACATACTGCACCACTTGATGAAGTTTTTTGGCATTTAGATTGGTGATTTGCCCGGTGATGCCCAGTTTGAATCCTAATTTGATAAAGGCCTTGGCTTCCTCAATCCCACCACCAAAGGCATGCGCAATGCCGCCCTGTTTAAACTGCTGTTGTTTTAAAATCTGCAAAACCTCCGCATGTGATTTGCGGATATGCAGCAAAACCGGCTTATCGAATTGCTGTGCCAGCTCCAGTTGTGCAGCAAAAAAATCTTTTTGTTTCTGGAAAATTTCAGCCTGTTTGTGCTGTTTTAAAAAGGTATCCAGACCGATTTCGCCAATGGCAATACAATGCTCATTTTTAAGCAGCTGCTCCAGCTCCTGTAAATGATCGGTCTGGTGCTGTTCAATATAAAACGGATGCAGGCCCGGCGCTAAATGACTTTGCGGTGCATTTTCCAGGTCATTGATAAATTGATGGGTTCTTAACAGATCCGCAAAACGGTTTTGCAAAAAACCAATTAAAACCAGATGCTCGACCCCTGCCGCTTTGGCCGCATACGCCAACTGTTCCCGATCAGGATCAAAATCGGGAACATCAAAATGGGTATGCGTATCAAACAGTTTTAAGGTCATTTGGCTTTTGCAGCAGGTGCTGGCTGTGCCTCAGAGGCAGCTTTTTCAGTTTGAGGCAGATATTCAGGTTTCAGTACACCTTGTAGCTGCTCATAAGGAATCATTAAACGTGGCAAGCCAACCACATATGGTCCAATTTCATATTCGGCATATTGCAAGACCAGACCTTGCTGGGCCAGATAAAAATTATCAGTAAGCTTGAACTTCCAGGCCTGTTCATATTCCGCCACATCTTTGGCCAGCTTGGATTCTACCACCCAGTTTTTAAACGCATCATAAGCGCGTGCTTCCAGTTGGGCTTTCTGTTTGGCCGCAATAATGTCATTCAGCTTGACCAGTTTCTTCTGCTCTAGATCAAAATTATAATAAGTCTGTGCAGATGCGCCGTGTGCTCCCCCCAGATAATAACTGCTGTTCAGAACCACGGTCGCCAACGGATCTCCTGAATTCAAAATCTTGGGCTTAATCATCAGGCTAATACTATGACTGGCACTCAGGGCCTTGAGCTCTTTATCCAGATTCAAGAAAGTCTGCATATAAGGTTGAGTTTGCTGCTCAAGCTGCTGTTTTGGTGTCACCACTGTTGCTAAAGCAGCTTTGGGTTCAGAGGCAGCAACTTCTGCTTCGCTGGCAGCGCTCACTTTTGCCGGTTCAATCGCATCGACAGACAGGATATTTTTCAACTGTTGCAGAATCTGCTGGTCGATCCATTCATCAATAAAGCTCTGATTACTGTTCAGACGTTCGATCGAGATTTCCGGACAGCTTTTGTCTTCACATTCTGGAATCGCCAGCTTGAGCTTTTCGGTATCGCCGCTGAGTTTAAGTGCTTCAGCTTCGGCTTGTAGCACCTCGGAAGCACTTGATTCTTCCGGCTCATTACTCTTCGGCTGGCAGGCACTCAGCAAGATCGCTGATGCCAGGATGGATAGACAAAAGATATTCTTGTATTTTGGCATTCATTCACCTTTTTGGAACCTGTACGCTTGCAGGATCATGAGCTTTAAAACATATGCTGATAGATATCAGCTTTCAAGACCTGTTGTGTTTGTTGTTTTGTTAAATAAATATCCAGTTGTTTGGCATCTTTGCTAATTTCATGGCTGCGAAAATGCAGCCCAATGCCTTCCTGATCAAAGAACCAGTCAGCCTGTCCCCAATACAGTTTTTTCGGCGCTTTCTGCTGAACTTGCTGATCGTTTTCTTTGAGCCATGTATCATAGGCTTGCTGAATAATCTGATCCATTACTAACTGTTGCTTAGGATCGACAATATCCAGTGGGGTTAGCATTTTCTGCTGGCGACGATCAGCCACAAAAAAATAATAGCGCTCATGCACGCTGACATTTTCCTGTTTGGTATCGACCCCAATCTGCATCAATACATATTGATTGCGTTGGTAAGGAATACGGGTATATAGCGATAACTCATAAGCCTTGTTCAGATTGAGCTGCGCCTGCCACGCATCCGATTTTTTTACATAGGCATTGATCGCCTGCTGTAAATTCATGTTCTGTTTCAAGCCGATTTGATCCTGAATCACTTTGGCCTGCTGCTTTTCAATCCATTGGTTCATCCATGGATCAACCGTATGCAAGGTCTGAATATCCAGATTGATACAGTTTTTATTTTCACAAAATGGCAAGGCAATTTTAGCCGGCTGCTCTTGAATATTCAGATAAGGCAAAACATCTGCGGTCTGCTGAGCTGCGGTCATTTTCTCATTTTGCGGAGTATTAACAGGCTCTTTTTCGCTTTGATCACAGCCACTCAGGACAAGACTTAAACCAATCACAGAACCGAGGACGACTTCCTTGCTGAGCTTCATTCTCTTTGCTATATCTATCGAGTTATTAATTGCTTAAATGTAGCATAAAATAAAACAGCTTCCGGAGAAGCTGTTTGATATTTTTAAACTTTAGCTGCGAAGCCTGAAATTTTAGTGTTCACGCGTATTGTGGAACACGATGTCCGGATAACGTTCTTGCATGAGCTGTAAATTCACTCGGCTTGGCGCAAGATAAGTTAAATGACCACCGCCATCGACAGACAACTGGTCATGGGCTTTTTTCTTGAATTCGTTGAATTTCTTCTCGTCATCACAAGATACCCAACGCACTGTGTTGATACTGACCGGTTCGTAAACACAATCCACCTTGTATTCTTCTTTCAGACGGTAAGCCACCACTTCAAACTGTAGCACACCCACCGCACCCACGATCAGGTCGTTGTTATTCTGCGGCATGAATACCTGGGTCGCGCCTTCTTCTGAAAGTTCTTTCAGACCTTTTTGCAACTGCTTGGATTTTAATGGATCCTTCAAGCGGACACGACGGAACATTTCCGGCGCAAAGTGCGGGATACCGGTGAACTGAAGTTTCTCACCCGAGGTAAATGTATCACCAATCTGGATGGTGCCATGGTTATGCAGACCAATAATATCACCCGGCCAAGCTTCTTCCAGATGCTGACGATCACCGGCCAAGAAAGTTAAGGCATCGCTGATGCGCACATCTTTATCCAAACGTACATGCTTCATCTTCAAGCCTTTTTCATACTTGCCTGAACAGATCCGCATGAAGGCAATACGGTCACGGTGTTTCGGATCCATATTGGCCTGAATTTTAAAGACAAAACCGGTGAAGCCTTCTTCATCAGCTTCTACAACACGATCTTGGGTCGGATGGGCTTTAGGAGATGGCGCATATTGACTGAAGGCATCCAGAACATGGTCGACACCAAAGTTACCCAAGGCTGTACCGAACAGAACAGGCGTTTGACGACCCGCCAGGAATTCTTCACGATCTAAAGGTTCGTTGGCCATTTGTACCAGTTCAAGCGATTCTTCAAATGCCGCCCAAGCCAGCTCACCGACTTTCTCACGAAGATCAGGATAGTCATAACCATCACGCACTTCGATCTCGGTAATCACTGAACCGAAACCGGCTTTATACACGTAGAATTTTTCTTCGATTAAATTAAATACACCTGCAAAATCACGGCCTGTACCGAGCGGCCAGGTGATCGGGACACATTTAATTTTCAGAACGTTTTCGATTTCATCCAGAAGCTCAAGCGGTTCACGGATTTCACGGTCCATTTTGTTGACGAATGAGATGATCGGAGTATCGCGCATCCGACACACTTCCATCAGTTTAATGGTACGGTCTTCGACACCTTTTGCACCATCAATCACCATCAGCGCAGAGTCTACTGCGGTCAAAGTACGATAAGTATCTTCCGAGAAGTCCTCATGTCCCGGGGTATCCAGAAGATTGATCATCTTGTCTTTAAAAGGAAATTGCATCACCGAAGTCGTGATCGAGATACCACGCTCTTTTTCCATTTCCATCCAGTCCGATGTTGCGGCCCGGTCAGATTTACGGCTTTTTACCATCCCGGCCACCTGAATGGCCTGACCCCATAACAGCAATTTTTCTGTCATGGTGGTTTTACCGGCATCGGGGTGGGAAATAATAGCGAACGTACGTCGCTGGGCGACTTGTGCCGCCAGTTCTTGCTTAAAGCTCATGAAATATACCTACTGCTCAATGCACAGCATTCGAGATCAAATTCGATCAATATGAAAAAAATTGGCGATATTGTAGCAGAGTTTCAGGGTAGAGTTCCGTGAGCCATGTTGTCTATCTATCCTGACGCTCAATGAATTAGAGCGCTATTCATGGAATTGTAAGTTTTCTAGTCGTTGTTCATCTCCCGGCAAGCCCAGCAAAAAGCCTTGTAACTGTTCACAACCGAGCCGGGTTAAAATTTCTGCTTGCGCTTCTGTTTCAACACCTTCGGCGGTCACCACCAAGCCCAGTTTTATGGCCAGCTGAATAATGCTTTCCAGAATCATTTCTTCTTTGGAGCCGACTGCCAGATTTTTGATAAATTCCCGGTCAATTTTTAACTCATCTACGGCGAAATTCTTTAAATAGAGAAAACTGGAATGCCCTGTACCAAAATCATCAATGGCTAGACGGATGCCCATTTGTCTTAAGCGCTTAAAGCTGCGCATACTCACATCAATATGATGCATGGCAGTCGATTCAGTAATCTCGATCATTAAATGCTGAGGACTGATTTTATATTGTGCAAATAACTTTTCTAAAGTACTAAACAGATGCTTATGTTCAAATTGTACCGCAGACAAATTGACCGCGATAGGGAAAAATTCAGTATGTGTCCGTTGCCATTTTTGAATCTGCTGACAAGCCAGTTCCAATGCCCAATAGCCCATTTGAATAATCAATCCAGTTTTTTCAGCCGCATTGATAAACAGATTCGGGCCGAGCAAACCAAACTGGGGATGGTTCCAGCGAATTAATGCCTCTACCCCACACAAGCTACGATCCTTGGTCCGAAACTTGGGCTGATAAAACAGCACAAACTGCTGCTCTTCCACGGCTTTATATAGGTCATTAATCAGGGTGCTTTGGCTTTTGCTTTCATCCTGGTCGGTAGAATAATTAAAGACTGAATAGGTATTGCGTCCCTGATACTTGGAACTCAGCATCGCGGCATCAGCATTGACCAGCAGATCCTGTAAATTTTTGCCGTGCTCCGGATACATGGCAATACCAATACTGCCCGAGATATGAATACTCTTGCCTTCAATCAGGAAACTTTCCTGAATCAGTTCAAGAATCTGTTCTGACATTTTTGCAGCTTTGGCGACTGAAGTATTTTCCAGTACCAGCAGAAATTCATCCCCACCGATTCTGAGCAGCTTGGAATGATGGCCTAATAACAGATGAATCCGCGTGGTCAATTGAATCAGCAACTGATCGCCGACCAGATGGCCAAACACATCATTGACTGCCTTAAAACGATCCAGATCGATATATAAAAAAGCAATTTCATGCTGCTGTTCGGACTGACCTGAAAACAGCAGATTTGCATATTCAGCCAGATACAAACGGTTAGGTAATTTGGTCAGATTGTCCTGAATGGTCTGATTTTCAATTTGTTGATTGGCCCATGCAAGCTGACGGTTGCGTAATCCCACACGCAGTTCGGACACGATGATACACATCAGCGTTACCAGCAGCAATCCACTCATCAGTATCATGGCCAGAAATAGCTGATCATGTGCCTGAACTAATTCCGGTGACTGTTGCATATGGGCGGCAGTAAAATTGAATGACATCATGCTAATAGAGTGCATGCCAAAGATGCTGAGTGCGATCACACCTAATACGAGAACTGACCAGAAAAATGACCAGGTACTTCTGGTACTTAACCAGAGGATAAACATAGAGGCAATGCATATCACCAGAACAGACAGGAGCAGCATCCCCCAATCCAGCTCGTATTTATTCAGCACAAAACTTGCTGTCAGCCCAATAAAATGGATCAACCAGATGAATAGACCCAATAGCATGGCGGTTAGCATTAAATTGAAGGTTTTAAAGTTTGGCTGTGAAGCGCCTGAAGCAAATTTTTTAATCCGTGCGATGAGATAGCAAGCGACCAATGCAGAAAGAACGGACCCGATGAGCAGACCAATATCATGCTGAATATCAATCATATAAAATGTTCCCCAGCGGTGATCATTTTTATTATGCTCTGCACTGATATTTCCATTTTCACCCGGTCAAATTTGAGCTCAGTAAAATCTCAAGACTGACCATCTATGCAAGCCAATTGGTCTGCAACAACATCAGTCTTAACTAAAATTTAGAATTTATATTTCTTTCTTTTGAAGTTGAGAATTGCCTCAAAAATAAGACTCAACAGAAAAATAAAATACAACTTATATATTAGAAGTGTTTCAAATTTAAGCAAATATTTAACTTCATTTTTTTAGCTCATTTATTCGATCACCATCACAATTTTTTTCTTTTTATTTAGACAGATGGTACTTCATAGCAAAATTTTATTTGTTCTTTCGTGCAGATTTGCAAAATAAAAAAATAGCCTGTCGAAACAGGCTATTTTTATCAACGACCAATGAGGCTAAAACTTAGGGTTTTGCTTGTAATTTAGCATAGTCCAGTAACACATTTGCCGCTTCAATCACAAACGCTTCTTCTTCAGGCAGAGCCGGACGTTCTTTGGCCTTCATCTTGGCACGTGTTTCAATCAAGGCATCCAGTGAAGCCTGATAACTTTCCCAGTTTGGATAAGGTTTCAGACCTGTTGCAGCACGACGAGTGTTTTCTGCGTCCAGCGTTTTTTGCTCCATGGCAATCAACTCAGCTTTACGCTGTTGCAAGTCCAGTACCTGACGTTTCTCTTCTTCAGCTTTCTTCATCACGGCTTTACGCTGTTCTAAATACTTGAACTGAGAATCCAGTGTGACCCGTTGCTGAGAAAGTTTAGCCAATTCAGGAACGTATTTCTGTACTGCACCTTCGCGTTTAAATGGTGCCGTTGGAATAGTATCCCACTGCAGGGCATTTTTGGCCTTACGCTCACCAAACTCCTCGTTATAAATATCGACCAGTTTAATGTCCGGAACGACCCCTTTATTCTGGGTACTGCCACCGGTCACACGGTAGAATTTACGCTGCGTCAATGTCGCCTGACCATGCGCCAAACTATCCAGTTGCACCTGTGCTGTACCTTTACCGGTGGTGGTACTACCAATCACAATCCCGCGTTCATAATCCTGAATCGCAGCAGAGTAAATTTCACTGGCCGATGCAGAGGCAAGATTCACCATCACTGCCAGTGGACCTGCATAGGTTTGTGCGCCGCCATCATCATCCTCAAAGACGCTGACATTGCCATTGCCATCACGGATCTGTACCACTGGACCAGACTTGATTACCTGCCCCAACATACGTGCCACTTCTTCCAGTGAACCACCTGGGTTATTCCGCAAATCGACAATAATCCCGGCAACATTCTTCGCCGCGAGTTCTTTCAAGGCTTTGTTGGTATCTTCAGATACCGAGCGATAATCCGTACCGGCACGGCGTGCACGATAGTTCAGATAGAACGACGGAATTTCGATCACACCATATTGATATTTTTTACCATCACGTTGAATGTCGACTACACGTGTACGTACCCCAGCATCTTCTTCCTGAATCACGTCACGGGTAATAGTCACATTACGTGCCTGCCCCATGGCAGCACCCGCACCGAGTAAGCGTAAAGTGACTTTCGTGCCACGTTTACCACGAATCAGACCGACAATTTCATTACTTGGCCAGCCAATGACATCAACCATCTGCTCGCCGTCTTGCGCCACACCAATGATACGATCACCTGATTTCACCTGACCAGATTTGCTGGCCGGACCACCTTCAACGATGGTTTCAATCTTGGTGTAATCTTCATTGCCACGTTCTGGACGAATCGATACGCCGACGCCTTCCAGCTGTAAAGTGGTCTGACGATTCAGTTCCATCGCATCCACAGGCGGGAAGTAATTACTGTGCGGATCATAAGTCAGCATCATCGCGTTCAGTGTCTTGTCGAGCACATCATCACTTTTGACGCGGCTAAGACGTTCCAGCTGACGGGTATAACGCTTGGTTAAGGTTTGCGCAGGCGTTAGATCTTCAGGACCCGTGAGGTCTTGTCCATTGGCCAATTCCGGATTGGCTTTCAGAGCTTTCTGCTTGGCCAATTCCTCTTCTTTACTGATGGTCAGATTGATCAGCTGAGACACCAGCATTTTTGACCAGTGCGCGCGCTGTTCAGCTTCAGTTTTAAAGAAAGGTGCTTTTTCACGATCCGTTTCGATATAAACATTTGGCTGATTCAGATTCTGCGGTTTTTTCAGCTCATTCAACATGTAGGTGTAGAACTGGTGCAATCGCTGTTGATATTGCGCATGCATTTCATAAGGACCAGACAAATTGCCGGCTTTCAGATTGGCACCAAAATTGGCACCATAGCGTTTCTTATAGTTTTCAACTTCTGGAGCCAGAAACAGACTGTGCTCCGGATCAAGACTATCAATATAGAAATCAAAAATACGCTGCGAAGTCTGGGCATCCAGACGCATATTTAAATAGTGCTGACGGTCAACCAGGGTTGCCAGCTGACGTGACACCAGCGCCTGCTCTTGAGATGGCTGAATTGCTTTACTGACCACTTCATTACTATTGGCCGCAATCGCATCATTCACTACATGGGTAAAAAAGAATCCACCTGTCGCAATCGCAACTGCGCAAGCTATAGTTTGAAATTTCATAAATAATTCGTACTTCCTTGGCCTAGAGACCAATGTGACCGTGTTGCTTTTCGACCAGAATTTAACGTATTCAGCATCTTAAACAACTTAATATGTTTATGTCGTGTAGTTTTATCATATTCTGTGCTGACAAAGTGTAGCAAATCATTGCAGAATTCAGGTATTGTTTTCTCCGAAAAACTCTAAAACGGATTCCGCATATGATTGGCGCATTGATGCTCGACATCGCAGGCACAACCCTCACTCAAGAAGATATTGAACTATTAAGTGCGCCGCAAGTCGGTGGAGTGATTTTATTTGGTCGCAATATCGAATCTCCGGCCCAAGTCCGTGCTTTGACCGATCATATGCGTCAGGTGCGTCCTGATATTTTAATTGCGGTCGATCAGGAAGGCGGTCGTGTTCAGCGTTTAAGACAAGGCTTTACCCTACTGCCTGCCATGGGAAAATTTGGCGAACTTTATACGAGCGATCCACAACGTGCCCTAGAACTGGCTGAAAAATGCGGCTGGCTGATGGCGACTGAAGTGCTGGCTGTTGGCATTGATTTCAGCTTTGCACCGGTACTGGACTTGAATGACATCAGTGATGTGATCGGTGATCGTAGCTTTGCCCAAAATATTCAGGACATTATTCCACTCGCCAGTGCATTTCTAAAAGGTATGAAACGTGCCGGTATGGCTTCAACTGGTAAACATTTCCCCGGTCATGGCTCGGTCAAAGCGGATTCGCATGTTGCTGCAGCAATTGATACGCGCTCCTATGCAGAAATCCAGCAAAAAGATATGCAAACATTTATCCAACTGCAACCACAACTGGATGCATTGATGCCGGCTCATGTCATCTATAGCCAGCTTGATCCAAATCCGGCAGGATTCTCGGAATTCTGGATTCAGAAAGTTTTACGTCAGGAGCTGGGCTTTGACGGTGTCCTGTTCTCGGATGATTTAAGCATGCAGGCAGCATGTGTCGCAGGCGGTGCCGATGCCCGAATTCAGGCCGCCCTTAAAGCTGGTTGTGATATGGGGCTGGTCTGCAATGATCGTGCGGCACAATGTATAGCACTGGAAGGAATTGAAAATCTGCCCCTCCCGAACCAGCAACGCCTGGAACGCATGCGCGGCAACATCCCGAACATCCAGATTGGTGATGAACTGGATCTGGGTGAAGAATGGCGCGAGATCCGTAATGAAATACTGGCATTTAAACAGCAATCCAGCTAAAACTTTTTAAATCCAATCAATATGAAAAAGGGACACGACAAGGTGTTCCTTTTTAATTATAGTAATGAAAAGGTTACACTATTATTTAATCAACTTAAAAATAACAATAAGGTCAGAACAAATATGACAGACTCACTTTCGCAACATCGCCATATTTCTTTTACGGCGCACTATACCGGCTATATCTGGTATCAAATGGGAATCTCACATCCAGCCTTTGCTACATCCAAAGGCAAGTTTCTGGCCAAACTGCTTCATCCACTTGAATCCTGGGCAGAACGTCATGTCGGCGGTAGCATGCGGACTACACTTAAGCAGCGCCATCAGATGATTGATGAGCATCTGTGTCAACTAATTGAGCAACACCCACAACTTCAGGTTCTTGAAATTGCCTGCGGACTATCTCCACGCAGCTGGAATTTCAGACAGAAATTTCCCGAGATTAATTATCGTGAACTGGATCTGCCCGATATGGCCGAGATCAAGACGCAGGCTTTACAGCAAATTGATCAGCATGCACCTGAAGTCCTGACTGCCGATATTTTTAGTGAAGAACTGGACTGTATTTTTCAGATGTTTGACCGCAACCAGCCCTTAGTGGTCATTAGTGAAGGACTGATTAATTATTTTGATCAGCAGATGTTACGCATTCTGATGCAGGGTATTACAGAAAATGCGCAGTATTTCCCGGCAGTTCACTATCTCAGCGATATTTACCCCGAACCGGTGAAAAATAAACTAGCGAACTTTATCTGGAGCAGTAGCCGTCTGCTTAAATTCATGTCTCGCAGTGCGTTTACCTTCCATTTTAAATCCCCTCAAGAACTACAGCACTTTTTTCAAGATGCAGGATTTGACCAGGTTGAGGTACAACAACCACAACGTTATTTTGCCGAGCCTCATCAGCCAAACCCGACTCATGAACAGGATGAACATTTAGGTGATCTGGTCTGGATGATTCATGCCGTGAAAAAAAACAGCGTTTAAGTACGCTGTTTTTTAATGCTGCTGTTTTTTAAATTGCTGCATCAAATACTTCAGTTTGTGACAGTACTTTTTGCATTTGTACAAAGCGTAATAAGCGTTCTGCAACTTCAAAACTGCCATGTTTGAATAAAGCACGCAGCTGAGTATCATCCTGTTCAAAGATCAGGCACTCAATCTGAAATTCCCCAACTTCATCTTCCAGATGCAAGGCCAGATCACGTGGATAAGCTGTTGCGCATACTGCCTGTTCTACATCTAACTCCAGCAATACCCCAAAGAAATTCATGTCCACGATCTCTGCTTTTAAAATGAGATCAGAATGACGATGACTGAGGAAACGCTGTGAATCTTGCACCTGAATCCGCTCTTCACCGCGACGTTCAAGCTGCTGTATCTGCTCAGGGCTAAACGGAATAATTCCCGGCAACTGATCGACCGGTTCATCACGTAAGAAGGTTGCAAACAGATGCATGGTTTCTTTACGACGTTGTAACTGCGGTACATGATCGGCGCCTGCAATTTGTACATACTGCATATTCGGACATTGCAGGGCAAAATTGGCATTCTCATGTGGCAAGGTAAAACTGTCATATTGCCCACATGCCACCAGCACTTTGCACTGTGGAATCGGCACATTGGTCAGACGCAATAAACGGTTGCAATTGATATCATAACGATCCTGTTCGGTGGCCGTAAATTCCGCCATCTGTTTAAAGAACAAACGCTTTGCAGTCGGTGACATCCGGGTTTCTGTTAAACGTGCATGATTCACCAGGTACAAAATGACGGCCTGACCAAATTCATCCATACGCTGTTCTTTCATTAGATGCAAAGACTCTTCCAGCAGCATCCGCCAGCTTTTACGGGTTTTCTGCATCACACCCATCAGGATCATCCGATCGACCAGTTCAGGACGCTGATCTGCCAAACAGGAAGCCACCACTGAACCCAAGGACATGCCTAGAATTGCCACTTGCGGCAGCTGCATCTGTTCCAGCCAGCGCCCCAGCATCGCAGCAAGGTCTTCAAGCTCCAGTGTTCCGGCAGACAGCCCCGTATCGACATTACTAATCTGCTGGTTGGCCCCCATGGACGGTAGGTCAATCAGAATGATGGGACCTGCATCAAAAAGCTGTTCTACACAGTATTTGTAGGAATTAAAATTCTGGAAAGCTCCCCCAATAATCACCATGGGTCTTAAATGTAAGGTATCCGGACGGGCGATCGCCATATATTCGATTTTCCAGCCCTCCATCCAAGTCGTACGTGGCGGCTGCTTAAAACTGTGCTTATCATAAAGATCAAAAAAGCCCTTATGGCTAGGTTGTTCCAATACATGGGCATCCATATGAATGATGGAATTCATATTCCTTTTCCTCCGTCCTTGCCTTATTTTTATTGTGCAAGTCATGCTTAACAGATCTTATATTTCAGGCACATTCCGGTGTGCCTGAACACGCATCCTGCTCTTTAATAGTTATAAATGACATCAATGTCGCGTGTTTCATTCTATACAGAGCTGCTTTTCACAAGCAACCGCTTGATTGACCACTTATCTGCTTTTAAACAGAAAACAATTTCAAAATGTTTAGAAGTCTGCGAAAACGGATGATTTTTAACAGATGGGCTTCATTGTGCAGCAACAGGCTGTTAATATCGAAATGAAATTTCTAAGTGATCAAACCGCTATGCAAGAGTCTATTGAACAATACATGCAAACGGTAGGACAGCAGGCACGCCAGGCTTCTCGCATTTTGGCTCGCGCGTCCACCCAAACTAAAAATAATGCGTTATCCGCTATTTATACGGCTTTGGAAAATAGCCAGGCTGCTATTTTGGCTGCTAACCAGAAAGATATGACCAAGGCGCATAACAACAATCTGGACTCAGCCCTGCTTGATCGCTTAGAACTCAACCCCGCACGCTTTAAAGGTATGTTACAGGGCCTTAAAGATGTCATTGGCTTGAAAGATCCGATTGGTGAAATTAGTGATATGGCTTATCGCCCATCCGGGATTCAACTGGGCAAGATGCGTGTGCCTTTGGGTGTGGTCGGCATGATCTACGAGTCACGTCCTAACGTCACGTTGGAAGCTGCATCACTCGCACTCAAATCAGGCAATGCCATTATTTTACGGGGTGGCTCAGAAGCTCTGGAATCAAATCAGGCCATTGCTGTCGCGATTCAGCATGGCCTGAAAGTCGCAGGCTTGCCTGAGGCTGCCGTACAAGTGGTAAACACGACTGACCGCGCTGCTGTTGGCCAGTTGATTACCATGACCGAATATGTGGATGTGATTGTGCCTCGTGGCGGCAAGAGTCTGATCGAACGGATTACCGAGGAAGCACGTGTGCCGGTCATTAAACATTTAGATGGCAACTGTCATGTCTATGTGGAAGCTCAAGCAGACTTGTTAAAAGCCTTGCCGATTGCGCTCAATGCCAAAACCCATCGCTATGGCGTATGTAATGCCATGGAAACCCTGCTGGTCGATGAAAAAGTCGCTGAAGAATTCTTGCCACGCATCGCGGAGCTTTACCAAGAGAAAAAAGTCGAACTTCGTGGTTGCCGGGAAACCCAGCGTATTCTTGGAGATGCAGTAATTACAGCCACTGAAGAAGATTGGTATATCGAGTATCTGGGTCCTATTCTGGCGATCAAAGTCGTTTCTGGTATAGAAGAAGCCATTGAGCACATTAACAAATATGGCTCGCATCATACTGATTCTATTATTACAGAAAACTACAGTCTGGCTCGCGAATTTCTGGCGGGTGTAGATTCAAGTTCGGTCATGATCAATGCCTCTACTCGTTTTGCAGATGGTTTTGAATATGGCTTAGGCGCAGAAATCGGAATTTCGACCGATAAAATCCATGCTCGTGGCCCAGTCGGTCTTGAAGGCCTGACTTCGCAGAAATGGATTGTCTTTGGCGATGGTCAGATTCGCCAATAAGTATTCAGATCGCTAACTTAAAAACAGCCTCATTTATGAGGCTGTTTTTTTATGGACAGAAAAATTGACACTGAAATAGATGGATTAGAACCTTCGGGTCATTTTATTGATGAATCTCTTTATAGAATTGTATTTAGAAACAATATTTGCCTTTTCAGGCGCTAAACTAAAAACCAATCTGTTCTAAAATTAAATTTAAGCAGAATTGAGTATTCTTATTGATTATATTTTCAGCATCATTTTATTTATAAATGAAAACTATGAACTGATAAATTTTAGTTATTATTGTTAAATCGGTCGATAATGCTTAAGTCTAATCTGCTAAAGTCTATCTAGGACAGAAAAAAAACAAATGTTAAAACATATTCATTGATCTGGATTGCTGCTTCATTGTCCGCAATTGGGTCAAGCAAATGGACGAGAATTTTAATTAAAAATTGGGTAATCAATCGTGTCTAAATCAGTATTAGTTATTAATTGTGGCTCTTCTTCAATCAAGTTTGCATTACTTCTTGAGGAGCAGAATTTCCGTATTCATGGTTTAGCTGAGAACTTAGGCACAGAGAATGCTCGCATTAAAGGCGTGACGGTTGGCAATGAGCCGGTCGATATCCACATTCCATTTGCTGACCACAAAAAAGCACTCGAAGTCGGTCTGGAACGTCTGGCCAACTACCGTCCGGATGCGATCGGTCACCGTGTCGTACATGGGGGCAGCCTAACCAAAGCTGAACTAATCAATGACGAGATTATTGAAAAAATTCGTGAAGCAACGCCGCTTGCACCATTACACAATCCGGCACACCTGATTGGTATTGAAGCTACCAAACGTTTATTCCCGGAATTACCACAGGTTGCGGTATTTGATACTGCCTTCCACCAAACCATGCCAGCGCATGCTTATCGTTATGCCCTACCGAAATTCCTATATACCGCCCATGGTGTACGTCGCTATGGTTTCCATGGGACTAGCCATGCTTATGTTTCAGAGCGTGGTTCTGAACTGGCAGGCAGTTTTAAACAAGGTGGCTGGTTAACTGCTCATCTTGGCAATGGTAGCTCGACCTGTGCCGTTTGGAATGGGAAAAGTGTAGATACCTCAATGGGTTTAACTCCACTGGAAGGCATTGTTATGGGCACACGCAGTGGCGATGTTGACCCAAGTCTGCACAGCTTCCTGGCGAAAAACCTGGGTTGGGATATTTATAAAATTGACAAGATGCTAAATAGCCAAAGTGGTCTTTTGGGCTTGTCTGATCTGTCCAATGACATGCGTACCCTGATTGAAGCTTCAGAACAAGGCAATGAAGATGCTGCACTAGCAATTGAAGTATTCTGCTACCGTTTAGCTAAATCTCTGGCAGCGTTGAGCTGTGGTCTGCCACGTCTTGATGGTCTGTTCTTCACTGGCGGTATTGGTGAAAACTCAGCATATATCCGTGAAAAGACCATGACTTACCTGCCTCATTTCGGTTTCAGTCTGGATAAAAACGCCAACAATGAGTTGAAACGCGGTACCGAAGGCCGAATCGATTCAGGCACAGGCCCTCAAATCTGGGTAGTGCCAACAGATGAAGAAGGCCGTATCGCCCAAGAAGTTCAAAGTGTTGTTGAACTTGAAGTGGAGCGAAATACTGCAAAAAAGTCTAAAGCTGAGGCAACGCCTGCATAAGCAGGCTTGGCTTCTTTTTTCACTGATTTTTATTATTCTGCGACTGACATAACTTATGAAAACAATTTTATTGGTTCCCACGGGGGAAGGCGTAGGCTTAACTTCTGCATGTTTGGGCCTGATTTATGCACTGGAATGCCAAGGGGTAAAAGCTGGTTTCCTGAAACCTTTTGCCCAGGAATTGAATGAAATCGAAGACCGAACCACGGCTTTGTATCGTCATATTTCTCAAAGTGAAACGGTGGAACCCATCCGTTATAGCAAAGTCTTGCAGCAGATCAATCTGGGTGAACAGGATGAATTGCTTGAAGAAGCGGTGCGTCTGCATCGTCAAATTGCTAAACAGCATGACCTGATTATTGTCGAAGGGCTGTTGCCAAATACTCAGGACAGTTTTGCCGATGATTTGAATGCTTCACTGGCACAAGCACTGGATGCCAAAGTTATTGTCGTCAGCAATGCCAATATTCAGCAGCCAAGCCAAACCGCAGATAAAGTTGAACATCAGCTGCGTAATTTTGGTGGCGCCAGCTCTACCCGTCTGGCAGGTATCATGTTGATGCGCACCAAGGGTCTGCCTGAAGAATCTGCGCAGATTCCTGTCACGCTGAATCCAGATTTACGCCTTAAAGCTGAAACCGCCGAATTTATTACAGCTATTCAGCAGACGCATCCGCATATTGGTTCTGAAAAATTGCCAGTGATTGGCTTGGTGCCTTTCAGTAAAACCTTAAGTGTGCCACGCATGTCTGATCTGGCTGCCCATATTTCTGCTTACTGGATTAATGAAGGCGAAGCCAAACAGCGCCGTGTGCAACACAGTAGTCTGATTTCAGCCAATATTGAACATGAACTACATAAATTCGTGGCTGGCGAATTAATTATTAGTGCCTCTGACCGGATTGACGTATTACTGGCAAGTAGTCTGGCCAGCAGTAATGGGATTCCTTTGGGCGGTCTGGTGCTGACTGAACATCAACAGCCAAATGATCATGTACTGGAATTCTGCCAGGCTGCCATCAAGCAAGGTTTACCGATTTTACATACACCACTCAGCACGTTTGAAACCGCACAAAAACTGGCAAATCTCAGCAATGAAATTCCAGTGGATGATACCGAACGTGCAGATCAGGTGACACGTTTTGTTTCAAGCCATATCAATCCGGAATGGCTGAATCAAATGTTGAATGGTTCTTATAAGCCACGTCTGTCACCTTCCGCTTTCCGTCATGAACTGGTACAGAAATCGATTGCTGCGAAAAAACGTATTGTACTGCCAGAGGGTGATGAACCGCGTACCGTACAGGCTGCGGCCATTTGTCAGGCGCGTGGTATTGCACAGTGTATTTTGCTGGCCAAGCCTGAAGCTGTGCTAGAAGTAGCCAAAGCTCGCGGTATTGAATTGCCTGAAGATCTGGAAATTCTTGATCCGGATCTGGTGCGTGAAAACTACATCGACAAGATGGTGGAGCTGCGTAAAGGCAAGCTCAACGAACTACAGGCCCGTGAACAACTGCAAGATACAGTAGTACTTGGCACCATGATGCTGGCGCTGGATCAGGTTGACGGTTTGGTGTCAGGTGCAGTGCATACCACGGCGAATACGGTACGTCCTGCTTTCCAGCTGATTAAGACTGCTCCGGATTACTCACTGGTATCTTCCGTATTCTTTATGCTGTTGCCAGATGAAGTCTATGTGTATGGTGACTGTGCGATCAATCCGGACCCTGATGCAGAACAGCTGGCCGAAATTGCAATCCAGTCCGCCGATTCTGCCAAAGCCTTTGGTATAGATCCACGCATTGCCATGATTTCCTATTCGACAGGAACTTCGGGTACTGGCGCTGATGTGGAAAAAGTCGCGGAAGCTACACGCATTGCCAAAGAACGTCGTCCTGACCTGTTGATTGATGGGCCATTACAATATGATGCAGCATCGGTGGAAAGCGTGGGGCGCCAAAAGGCACCTGATTCACAAGTGGCTGGACGTGCCAATGTATTTATTTTCCCGGATCTGAATACCGGTAACACGACCTATAAAGCGGTACAACGTGCTGCCAATGTAGTCAGTGTCGGGCCAATGCTGCAAGGCTTGAATAAGCCTGTGAATGACCTGTCGCGTGGTGCCTTGGTCGATGACATTGTGTTTACCATTGCCTTAACCGCGATTCAGGCCGAGCAGCAAGAAGCTTAATACTTCTTGAATTTAAGTTTTCCAAACCATCTGATTGAAAAATCAGGTGGTTTTTTTATAAAAAAACACTCATAGCTTCAATAAATTCAGCACGCGATCATTATCTCGTTTTAATAAACAATAAAAATGCCAGTCTTTCGAACTGGCATTTTCAACGGTTACTCATAAAGTCTGTGACATAAAAAATTAAGCTGAAGCAGCCCTGCTTTTCAGTCCACTAACTTTAATTTCTTATAAGGTAGTCCACTCTTTACGTACCTCTTCCGCAGTTTTATTGAGCACGACGCTATCGTCTTTGATTTCACTTACCCAACTCAAGGGAATCAGATGATGCTCATTATTTTCATCATCACTTCTTGTTAATTTAATTGAATCCTGACCTTCTAAATGGTCCACCTTCCCGACTTGAGTACCACATGAAGCAATGACTGAAGCATGTTCTTTAATATCACTTGCATTAAAATTGTTCATTCTACTTGCCTGTTTCTAGAAGTTGAGAGAAACAGTCTAAGCAATAAAAAATGCCGCATGTGTAAGGGTTTTCAGGCTTTGAGTTTTTCTGGGTTAAAAATGTAAATGGTCAACATGGCTTGAGTAAGCTATAGGAGAGATACTTTTTAAATTTGAGTTTTCAAATATTTTTATAACTGGATTTGAAGATTTGAAGATTTGAAGATTTGAAGATTTGAAGATTTGAAGATTTGAAGATTTGAAGATTTGAAGATTTGAAGATTTGAAGATTTGAAGATTTGAAGATAGGTTAATTCTTTGAGGTCTTAAAATAAAAAAGAAGATAAAGCTTAGGCTTGATCTTCTTTCTGACCGTACATCCAAGTTGCAGCGATATATACACAAAAACCAGCTGCCATCAAAATACCTGTAACCATTGTTAGGATCTCCCGTTTCAATAGCTGCATTATGTAAAAGTTTTATGACAGTTATATGACAATCTGGTTTTTTATTAAATTTAAAATAATTAATAAAATTCAATCGCTTAATACGGAATAAGCAAAATTATGCGTATTTTTTATCTGAAATATGACATTGAATATGACAACTTGCTGTCATATTTGACCCATGGAATAGCTAAAGTCCTTGCTCAGATTGCTTAAACTATAAACTTTCGGCCAATGCTCGCCCAAAATGCCCACAACCCGATTCTTTTGTCTTATAATTTAGCCCGCTAGCTATCAGCCCGCTCAAGAGATATTTGTATGACAACTATTATCAAGCAAGATGACTTGATCACATCAGTTAAAGATGCGCTTCAGTTCATTTCTTACTATCACCCACAGGACTTTATCCAAGCGATGAGCCGTGCGTATGATCGTGAAGAGAACAAAGCTGCTAAAGATGCGATCGCACAAATCTTAATTAACTCACGCATGTGTGCAGAAGGCCACCGCCCAATCTGTCAAGATACCGGTATCGTCAACGTATTTGTTGAAGTGGGCATGGACGTTAAATTCGATTTAACCATGAGCCTGGATGATGCAATCAATGAAGGCGTACGTCAGGGTTATTTAGAAAACTCGAACGTGCTTCGCGCATCAGTTCTGGCTGATCCTGCATTTGGTCGTAAGAACACCAAAGACAACACTCCTGCCGTGATTTACCACAAGCTTGTGCCTGGTAATAAAGTAGATATCACTGTGGCAGCCAAAGGTGGCGGTTCAGAAAACAAATCTAAACTAGCAATGTTAAACCCATCTGATTCAATCGTGGATTGGGTACTGAAAACTGTTCCAACCATGGGTGCAGGCTGGTGTCCACCAGGTATGCTGGGAATCGGGATCGGTGGTACTGCTGAAAAAGCCATGATGCTTGCCAAAGAAGCATTGATGGAAGAGATCAACATGGACGAATTGCTTCGTCGTGGTCCACAAAGCAAAATGGAAGAGCTTCGTATCGAAATCTTCGAAAAAGTAAATGCTTTGGGTATTGGTGCACAAGGTCTTGGCGGTTTAACCACTGTACTTGATATTAAAATCAAAGATTATCCATGTCATGCTGCAGGTAAACCAGTTGGTATGATCCCGAACTGTGCTGCGACTCGTCATGCACACTTCCAGTTAGATGGTACAGGTGTTGCACATATTCAAGCACCTAAACTTGAAGACTACCCTGCTGTGACTTGGGATTCTTCATCTTCTAAACGTGTTGACCTTGACACGATTACCCAAGAAGAAATGAATAGCTGGAAACCAGGCGATACACTTCTTCTTAACGGTACAATCTATACAGGTCGTGATGCTGCACACAAACGTATGGTCGACATGCTGAACAACGGTGAAGAACTTCCTGTTGATCTGAAAGGCAAGTTTATCTACTACGTTGGCCCTGTTGATCCAGTCGGCGACGAAGTTGTAGGCCCTGCTGGCCCAACAACGGCTACGCGTATGGATAAATTTACGCGTCAAGTTCTTGAAGCAACTGGCATGTTCGGCATGATCGGTAAAGCAGACCGTGGTCCTGCTGCCGTTGAAGCCATTAAAGACAACCAGGCAACTTACCTGATGGCTGTCGGTGGTGCTGCTTACCTCGTGTCTAAAGCTATTCGCGAAGCTGAAGTGGTTGCCTTTGCTGACCTGGGTATGGAAGCAATTTACAAGTTTGTGGTAAAAGATATGCCGGTATCTGTAGCGGTTGATGTGAATGGTACTTCTATTCACGCGACTGCACCTAAAATCTGGCAAGCAAAAATTGGTAAGATTCCAGTAGTTGACGCTGCTGCGGGCTAATTAAATCTGTATAAAAAAGCACCCATTCAGGGTGCTTTTTTATTATATTTTCTCAATAAAATGTCAATTACCAAGTCCGCGGATCCCAAAGTTTAAAAGGTGCTTCCAACTGTACATCTAATGATGGATCATAAGCAGTCGGTTCAATTTTTTGGGCTTTTTTACGAATCTGGCCTGTTTCCTGATCTTGTGCCACGAAGTTAAAACTGTCTGATTTTAGCTGAGTAAAAGCAATTTCATTCAGGCCAACTTTTTCCGGCATCAGCATGAGCGGCCCGGAAACACTCCGGCGTGTACTGATATTCTCTTCATCATATTTAATAAAATAAGACTGTCCCGCTTCGACAGTAAAATCCAGATATTTAGGTTTCTGGAAATGCAGCGCGCCTAGCGGTCGACTGGTACTCAAACGATAGGTCCCTGCAGGCACTTCAATCCAGTAATAATGGTTGTGCAATAAGCTTGGAATATGTTCTTGATTGATAAACAGGCTGGCAGCGACAATTTCCTGACGATTCCATCTAGAATCGGGCCGGTATAAATATACAATAGCGGCTTCATCATGCTGTGGTTTCACCGTCTGAAACTGGTTTCCCTGCTTTTGATTGACCCAACCGCCAATGGTAAACATACCGATACGATGCTGCTCGACAAAGCCCGGTTTTTTTTCAAGATCGATATTTTTTAAAGTGCTGAGTGGCTGTGTAGGCTCAACGACGGCTTTCTTACCATGACACCCCAGCAATGCCAAACTGCTGATGAGTACAATTGCGACTCCACGCATGCTTATCCCTCACTGCGTCTTTATTCTTTTGTATGCAAGTGCTTTGCGATTTGTTTTTTATAAGTTTTAGGCATCCACGCCTAGTGAATCAGATTAACACCGAGCTTTATTTTTGGAAATAAAAAACGTGCGAAAACACGGAGTTTTCGCACGTTTCGGACGAATAGCAATTAAGCAGATTTGCTATTTACCACCTTTAAATCTATTTTTGTTGCTGTCTCTTGCTGATCATGTGGCTGACGCTTGGCACGGTATTCCGGCTCTGCCTCACCTTTAATCACAGCTTCATTGATGACGACAGTGCCGACATCGCTACGGCTTGGCAAGTCATACATGGTTTCCAGCAATGAATTTTCCAGGATCGAACGTAAACCACGCGCGCCTGTATTACGCTCAACTGCTTTCTTAGCCACTGCGCGTAATGCCGATTCTTCAAAAACCAGATCCACATCTTCCATATCAAACAGATGTTGATACTGACGGGTTAACGCGTTCTTCGGCTCAGTCAGAATCTGCATCAGTGCTTCTTCATCCAACTCATCCAAAGTGGCAATGACTGGCAAACGACCAATAAATTCTGGAATCAAACCAAATTTTACCAGGTCAGTTGCTTCAACTTGACGGAACAAGTCAGACAGCTTCTTGGTTTCATCTTTTTTACGCACTTCTGCAGTAAAGCCGATGCCACCTTTTTCCTGACGCTGCTGTACAATTTTCTCAAGTCCTGAGAATGCACCACCACAGATAAACAGGATGTTCGAGGTATCAATCTGAATGAATTCTTGCTGCGGATGCTTACGTCCACCTTGTGGCGGAATTGATGCAACCGTGCCTTCAATCATTTTCAATAATGCTTGCTGAACGCCTTCACCCGATACATCACGCGTGATGGATGGGTTTTCAGACTTGCGGGTAATCTTGTCGATTTCATCGATATAGATAATCCCCTTTTGCGCTTTTTCGACATCGTAATCTGCTTTTTGCAAAAGCTTCTGTACGATGTTTTCTACATCTTCACCCACATAACCGGCTTCGGTCAGTGTCGTTGCATCTGCCATGGCAAATGGAACATCAAGAAGACGTGCCAGCGTTTGTGCAAGCAAGGTTTTGCCCGATCCTGTCGGACCAACCAACATAATATTACTTTTTGAAAGCTCGACTGAATCATCAGCTTTCTTGCCATTATTTTGCACTTTCAAGCGCTTGTAATGGTTATAAACCGCAACTGACAAGGTTTTTTTCGCGACGTCCTGACCAATCACATATTGATCCAAGGCCGCACGAATTTCATGCGGTTTCGGCAAAGGACGATTGGCCCAGTCATTGGTTTCCACCTGCTGACTGGTTTGAACCAAATCTAAGCATACGTCCACACATTCGTTACAAATGTATGCGTCCTCGCCTGCAATCAGCTTCCCGACTTCAGACTGCGTTTTACCGCAAAATGAACAATGCTTTTGTCCTTGAGGATGTTCGGACATATTTACTCCACTATCTCAATCTTTAAAACTTATGGACGTTTAGTTAAAACTTCGTCCACAAGACCGTATTCTTTCGCTTGCTGAGCAGTCATAAAGTTGTCACGGTCTGTATCACGTGCAACTTTCTCGTAATCCTGACCGCTGTGTTCAGCCATTAAACGGTTTAAACGTTCTTTAATAAACAGGATTTCACGTGCATGAATTTCAATATCTGAAGCCTGACCACGGAAACCACCCAATGGCTGGTGAATCATGACACGGGCATTTTCAAGGCAATAGCGCTTGCCTTTGGTACCGGCATTCAGCAGGAACGCACCCATTGATGCTGCCTGACCCATGCAGTACGTTACGACATCAGGTTTGATAAACTGCATGGTGTCATAAATCGCCATACCCGCAGTTACCGAACCGCCTGGTGAATTGATATATAGATGAATATCTTTATCTGGATTTTCCGCCTCTAAAAACAACATTTGCGCAACGATCAGGTTCGCCATGTTGTCTTCAACTTCGCCCGTCATAAAAATTACACGTTCACGCAAAAGGCGTGAATAAATATCAAAAGAACGCTCACCACGAGAGGATTGTTCTACCACCATTGGCACTAAAGCGTTTTCAATCGTTGGAACATACATACGTTTATTTATTCCTAAATTTTTTGTGACCTAACCCATAATCACAATATGAGGGATAATCACTGAAATTGCAAAAAATTCGCCAACAAATCCATTATATTTTTTGCATTAGTTTTGTGAAAAACAGAAATGCTTTTTTCAGGCATCAATATGAAAAAAAGGCGCATTAAGCGCCTTTTTTATCGAAAGCTAAATTAGCCTTGTTGACGAGCTTGCTGCTCTTTCAATAAGTCTTCATAGCTTACAGTCGCATCAGTTACTTTAGCAGAAGCCAAAATGTAATCAACAACTTGGTCTTCTAGTACAACTGCTTCGATTTGGGCACGTTGTTGCGCATCGTTTTTGAAGTATTCAATTACTTCGTTTGGATCTTCATAAGAAGAAGCCATGTCTTCGATGTACGCTTCAACGCGTGCAGCATCTACTTCAATTTTCGCATCAGCTAAAACACGGCTTACAAGTACGCCAAGTTTTACAGATTTTTCAGCTTGTTCTTTGAACAATTCGTCTGGAAGCATGCTTGAATCAAATGCTTTCGCACCTTGAGCACCAAACTGCTGTGTGAACTGCTGGATCATTTGTTGACGTTGACGGTCAATTTCTTGAGCAAGCATAGCAGCTGGAAGTTCAACTTCGTTTGCAGCTACAAGTGCATCGAAAGTCGCGCCTTTAACCTGGTTGCGAAGGCCATTCTTCACTTCACGTTCCATGTTTTTACGAACGTCAGCTTTTAACTTCTCAACGCCTTCTTCTTCAGATACACCGAAGATTTTCAGGAATTCAGCATCGATTTCTGGAAGTTTTTGCTTTTCAACAAGCTTCACAGTGATTTTGAATTGAGCTTGTTTACCAGCAAGGTTTTCAGCTTGGTAGTCTTCAGGGAAAGTTACATCAATCACTTTCTCTTCGCCTTTCTTCATACCAACGATACCGTCTTCGAAGCCAGGGATCATACGACCAGAACCAAGTACTAGTTTGAAGTCTTCTGCAGAACCGCCTTCAAATTTTTCGCCGTCGATTGAACCTTCAAAATCAAAAGTTACTTGCATGTCTTTTTTAGCCATGCCTTTTGTTTCAGCCCAAGCAGCACGTTGTTTTTGAAGATTTTCAATCATCTTCTCAACGTCTTTGTCATTTACTTCAGCTGCTTTACGCTCAACTTCCAAACCGTCGAATTTCACTTCGATTTCTGGATAAACTTCAACAGTCGCTGTATATACCAGCGCGTCGTCTTTCATTTCAGTTTTTTCGATGTTTGGCATGCCCACAGCATTGATTTTTTCTTGCTGGATCGCTTCGAAAACTGTGTCACGAATAATATCGTTTACTACTTCTTGGTAGATACCCGCGCCGTATTCACGACGAACTACGTTTACAGGCACTTTACCTGGACGGAAGCCGTTGATCTTCGCAGTTTTAGCAGTGCGTTTTAAACGAGCTTCAAATTGCTCATTAATACGGCTCGTCGGTACAGAAACATTTAAACGACGGGCAACGCCCGAAACCGCTTCAGAAGTTACTTGCATGGCTTCCTCTATATATTAGGTAATAACAGGTTTATAAAAATGTGCCACATTATATGACAACATTTAGAGATATACAAAAAATACGCGCGAGTTCCAGTTTTTAAGCCCTTTTTTTATTTGAATTGCCATCTTTCCAGATGCCCAGTCAACCCAATTTAAATGGAGAAAATGTATATTTTTATTGCAAATGATAAATACTATCATTAATATCCAGTTTCTTATTTGAGCAACAATACTAATTTATTCTTCGGTTCGGGAATTTGGTCATGCATAGTTTTAGTCTTCGTCCACTTACATTGGCAATTCTTGGGGTTACAGCAACATCTGCTTTTGCAGAGACTGTGAATGAGACAACGACTCCTACAACAACACATCAAATGTCTACGATTGTGGTTTCAGCAGCAGGTTTTGAACAAGATATAAAAAATGCGCCTGCCTCTATTAGTGTAGTAACTGCAGAAGACTTAAAGAAAAAAGGTATTACCAGTATTGCAGATGCGCTCAGTGAAGTACCAGGTGTCGACGTACGAAATGGCCAAGGCAAAACTGGTGGTTTAAATATCCAAATGCGTGGTCTGAATCAATCTTACACTCTTATTTTGATCGATGGTCAGCGTCAGAATACTTCTGGTTCAGTTGGTCCAAATGGTTTTGGTGAATTTAGTACAAGCTTTATGCCACCATTAGCTTCTATTGAACGTATTGAAGTCATTCGTGGGCCTATGTCTACCCTCTATGGTTCTGATGCCATGGGCGGTATCATTAACATTATTACCAAGAAAGTTGCATCAGAATGGAATGGTAACGTTTCTGTTGAACAGAATATTCAAGAAAATTCTGATATTGGTAATAACTGGAAAACCAGTGCAGTTGTTAATGGTCCAGTGATTCAAGATAAACTTGGTATACAAGTACGTGGCGAGTTTTTCCACCGCGATCAATCAGATCGACTTGTTACACCCGCAAAAACTATTGATGAAGGTAGCCAAGGTCGTGACCCACGTACAGTAGAAGCAAATAATTATGCTGTGGGTACAAAACTTACGCTAAATATAAATGATAACGTCTCTACTTGGGTAGACTTTGATCATGCTAAACAACGTTTTGATAATAGTGATGCCCGTTTAGGTGAACTTTACGAATTCAACCGTACGACAGGTTTACCATCAGGGATTGGTTCATATAAAGACGAGATCAAATTCTTAAGAGATCGTATTTCTGCAGGTGTAGATGCTGAGCTTAACTTAGGTCAATGGAAAACATTTGCAAGCTATGTTTCTTCTGAACAAGAAGGCCGTCGTCTTCCAAAAGGAAATGTACCTGAATACAATTATTATTCAGATGGTACACAAGATCGTATTTTAGAAAATAAAGACCTAACCGTTGATTCTCGTATTATTTCAACACTTGGCAACCATAAACTTACGACTGGTGTTGAATATAAAGATGGTGAAACCATCGATAACTCAGCAGGTAATGGAGTTGCTTTTGAACAGGATTCTTGGTCTGTGTTCGCTGAGGATGAGTGGAATCTAACGGATTCTCTTGCATTCACTTTCGGTGGTCGCTACGAAGACCATAGTGCTTTTGGTGGTCACTTTACACCTCGCGCATATTTAGTTTGGAACACCAATGATCAGTTGATTTTAAAAGGTGGTATAAGTACTGGCTATAAAGTTCCAACAGCGAATGACCTTCATAATGGAATCAATGGTTTTAGCTCACAAGGCCGAAACGTGACTTTGGGCAACCCAGATCTTAAGCCTGAAGAAACCACAAACTATGAACTTGGTTTCGTTTACGACAACTTGTCTAATTTCTCTTTAGCTACCACTGCGTTCTTTACTCAGTTTAAAGATATTATCATCAGTGATGCACGCGTCGTTGAAAACTGTTTATGGGCAGGTCGCCCAACAGGACAAGCACCTGCAAACAACTGCATGACTGTAGGCAGTTTTGATAATCAGCAAAACTTTAGTTTTAAAGGCAATGCAGGCGAAGCTGAAAGCTACGGTGTGGAACTTAGTGCTAAATATGAAATTTCTCCAAGCTTTGATGTAAAAGCAAACTATACCTGGTTAGAGTCTGAAATTACCGAAGGTGAAAATAAAGGTAATCCTATTGAAAATACACCTCGTCACGCTTTGAACTTCACAGGAACTTGGTATGTGAATGATAAGTTCACTACCTGGTTAGAAGCTGAATATAAATCTGACCGTGTACGTTTCATAGATCCTGATTTAAGCGATGTCAATGTAAGTCGTGAAATTGATGCTGTCGGCAATAAGTTAAAAGCCTATGAGCTATTTAATTTAGGTGCATCTTATAAAGTCAACAATCAAGTTACTGTTTCAGGTCGTGTGAATAACTTATTGAACAAAGACTTTGGCGACTATAAGTCATTTATTAATAGTGATAACGAAGTTGAAAATGCTTTCCTATATACTAAAACGACGAGTGGTTTAGCGGGTACTTATATTCCAGACCGTAACTACTGGCTATCTGTTTCATATGACTTCTAATATTTAAGTGAAAGTTATTTAAAACCCTGCCCTGGCAGGGTTTTTTATTATCGCTAGGTTAGTACTCCACGAAAAATCCCTAATTTATGTCCCTTTATAGACATCATTATTCTCAATAAAAATTTAATAATCAGATTAATTTTTCAATATTTATTAAAATCAAAAACTTAAGTAGATATTGTTATATCATTACATTTAAAAACTCATTTAATATTTTCTTAAAGATCATGAATTCCCATGATAAAAAGATAAAAATAAAAACAAGAATCATTATTATTCGCATACATTTTTAGCATTCATTTATTAGGTTTAACATGACCTTCATTAAAACACGTAAAAAAATCGTTTCCTCTGCAATTGTTTCATCTTTATCAATGGTAGCTGCATCTGCGATGGCAGAAGAACAGGTGATCCAGTTAGAGACTATTCATCAAGAAGTCAAAGCTGAAAAAGCACCCAGCTTAAAAGTAGATCAATCTGCGAATAGCAAATTTGTTGCGCCTTTACTCGACACCCCCAAGTCAGTTTCAGTGATTTCAAAACAGCTGATTGCCGATACACAAGTGACGACTTTAGCTGATGCACTGCGTACAGTTCCGGGGATTACCTTGGGTGCAGGTGAAGGTGGTAATCCGAATGGTGACCGTCCATTTATTCGTGGTTATAACTCTGAAAGTTCGATGTATGTAGACGGCGTTCGTAATGCCACCTCACAAAACCGTGAAATGTTTGCGGTAGAACAAGTTGAAGTGACCAAAGGTTCTGCTTCTGCCATGGGCGGTGCAGGCACCACTGGCGGTAGCATTAACATGATTTCTAAAGTCGCTAAAGCAGGCGATTTTCTAGAAGGTTCGGTCGCTGGCGGCACAGATAATTATCAACGTATTACTTTAGATGGTAACAAAGACTTTGGTAATGGTATTGCGGCACGTGTGGCAGTCATGGGGCATCAAAATGAAAAAGCAGGCCAGAAAGACGGTGCAGAATATAAACGTGCCGGTATTGCACCGAGTATTAGTTTTGGTCTGGACACCCCTACTCGCGCGACTTTAAGTTATTACTATTTAAAAACCGATGACACACCTGATTCAGGTATTCCTTATAACAATCCATTTGCGCTCACAAATGCAAATGTAGGATTGAATGGCAACGGCAAGCCAATTGATATTAAACAAGGTCAATACTATGGCTGGAAAGATCGTGACTTCCAGAAACAGGAAAATCAGTCAGGAACGCTTAAATTAGAACATGATCTGACGGACAACTTAACCATTAGCAATACGGCAGTGTATAACACGTCTAAAAATGATTACCTTTGGACCAATCCAGATGACTCAAGAGGCAATTTCTTACTGAATGGCAATGTCTGGGCACGTGCCAACTCACGTGTAGCAGATACTGATGCTTTTACCGACCAACTTGCTTTAACCGGTAAATTTAATACTGGCATGCTTAAACATAGTTTTAACCTGGGTGCCGAATATTCAGACCAAGAAACTGACCGTACCCAGTATATTATTAATAATGAGAATACTACGGGTAGTAAATATCAAACTTGCGCACCTGAAGATTCAATTAGCTCAGGCTGGTGTACTTCTGTACAGAACCCTAACCGTGCTCCATGGACAGGTACATTAAGTACCAATGGTGCTGACCGTTACAATATCGACAGCAAATCAAAGTCTGTTTATTTCCTGGATAGTATTGAATTCACCCCTCAGTGGCTTTTAGATTTGGGCGTTCGTTGGGATGACTACTCAACTGAGCAAACCATGACTTATGGTGCACGAAATAATGCAGTTGCTGGTGCAAACAATACACCGATTACAGCAAGTGCTGGCGATCAAGTTACGATTAAAAATGATAAAGATTTCATCAACTATCAAGCCGGTCTTACTTTTAAACCAGTTGAAAATGGCAGTATCTATGCAAGTTATGCGACTTCGTCTAATCCAGTCGGTGTAGATGGTGGCGATGGTTCTGAAGGGATTACAGCTGCAATAAATAATCTTAAACCTGAAGAAGTCCGGACCATGGAGTTAGGAACTAAATGGGATGTCTTGAATGATAAGCTCAACCTGACTGCAGCTATTTTCCGCACGGAAAAAACCAATACTCGTGCGACCGGAGATGATGGCACCACAAGTAATATTGGTGAAACTCGTGTCGATGGTATTGAGCTAGGCGTAAACGGTAATATCACGGATAAATGGGCAGTTTCTGCTGGTTATACTTATTTAGACAGTGAGTTAGTTGATGGTGGTTATGAAAATATTGGCACTACAGCAGCTCCAATCTACATTTCCAATAGAAGTAATGGTAATCAGGTTCAAAACGTCGCGAAAAACAGTGCAACCCTTTGGACTACTTATGCAGTAACTCCTGCTTTAACCCTAGGTGCTGGTGCCGTCGCAATGGACAAAGTCTATGGTAATGCTACTAATACCAAGTTTGTACCGGGCTATGTTCGCTATGATGCCATGGCGCGTTATAACGTGAATGAAAATGTTGATTTGCAATTAAACGTCAACAACCTGTCTGATGAACGCTACTTCACAAAAGCCTATTCATCTCATTATGCGACCGAAGCAGAAGGCCGTAGTGCAGTGTTAGCAGTCAACTTTAAATATTAATTCAATGCAACCGCATAGCCTCCTGATGGGGGCTATGTTATTTTTAAAAGACGATTATTCAGGGGTTTCTCGTGCTGCATCATATTCCAAATGTACTGAGCAAAGAACAGGTGCAATATTTCCGTGAGGAGATGAATAAGATTGAGTGGGTCAATGGCAAGGTTACCGCGGGTACGCTCTCTGCGACGGTGAAACAGAATCAGCAATTACCTGAAGATCATCCCCTGACCCAGCATTTAAGTACGATCATTCTTGAATCGCTGGGACAGCATGCTCTGTTTTTATCGGCGGCGATTCCACTGGATATTATTCCCCCGCTTTTTAACCGCTATAAAAATAATGAATCTTTCGGCTTTCATGTCGATAATTCGATTCGTCGTATTCGCGGCAGCAATGAACGCCTCAGAACGGATTTATCCTGTACAGTTTTTTTAAGTGAGCCGGACGAATATGTCGGTGGTGAACTGGTAGTCGAAGACACTTACGGTTATCACGAAGTAAAATTGCCTGCCGGCGATATGATTTTGTATCCATCGACCAGCTTGCATGAAGTCACGCCAATCACTGCCGGTTGTCGAATTGCTTCATTTTTTTGGGTACAAAGCATGATCAGGGATGATGCAGAACGGCATATGTTGTTTAATCTGGATCAGAGTATTCAAAACTTGAGAATGCAGCTGGGCGATCAGCATGCAGAGGTCATGAAACTGACCAATCTGTATCATAATTTAATGCGTAAATGGGCTGAACTTTAAAAGAGGCTCTGTCTTCAATGATCTTTAAAAACAACTGGATCTATTGTTTATCAAAATATACTGCGTTGTGGCACAATTGAACGTAATAAATAACGCATTATGTCCAAATTAAGAAAATATAAAATACAATATTTAGAATAAGTGAAAATATTTTTCAATTCTTAAAGTTTATAAGAAAATCTTTATTACCATACGACTAAAATCCATAAAAATAGCAAAAACTTTTCGGGATAAGTGGATTAAACTTTAAATTATAAGTAAGGCATTTAGTGCATTTGGTGAAGCTAAACCACCAATATTTAGACCATATTTCAGGTTTGAACCAGACTGTCACTAAAACCCAATGAATAGACAAAATCTATGCCGCTGACCCACGCACCGCTTTAACCAAGATTACGGTACCCAAGTTAGCATAAGGAGCTCTCTCATGATGTTGGCTGATCCAAGTAAAAAATACCGTCGCATGTATCAACGTGTGGACTTACCAGACCGTCAATGGCCGAACAATGAAATCAACAAAGCGCCAATCTGGATGAGTACCGACCTGCGTGACGGTAACCAAGCGATCTTTGAGCCAATGAACATGGAGCAAAAATTCAAGATGTTCCAGATGTTGGTCAAAATCGGTTTCAAGCATATTGAAATCGGCTTCCCGTCTGCATCGCAAATTGACTTCGATTTCACCCGTAAATTGATTGAAGAAGGTCATATTCCAGATGACGTTTATATCGAGGTATTGGTTCAGGCACGTGATCACTTGATTCAACGTACCTTTGAATCTTTACAAGGTGCGAAACGTGCCATTGTGCATATCTATAATTCCAACTCGCCGACATTCCGCAACAAAGTCTTAAATGTTGATGTAGAAGGTGCAAAACAGTTAGCGATCAATGCTGCACAGAAAGTAAAAGAATATGCCGCAAAACAACCGGAAACTGAATTCGTATTTCAGTACAGTCCGGAATGTTTTACTGCAACCGAATTAGAAGTCGCGAAAGATGTCTGTGATGCTGTGACTGAAATCTGGGAAGCATCACCGACCAATAAAGTGATTTTGAACTTGCCTGCAACGGTAGAAGTTTCAGGTCCACACATCTATGCCGATCAAATCGAATGGATGCACCGCAACATCCAGCGTCGTGATGGCGTGATCATTTCTGTGCATTGTCACAATGACCGTGGTTGTGGCATTGCCGCTTCAGAATTGGCGATTATGGCCGGTGCTGACCGAGTTGAAGGCTGTGTCTTCGGAAATGGTGAGCGTACTGGTAACGTCGACGTGGCTGCGATTGCCTTGAACATGTACACCCAAGGTGTAGCACCAAACTTGGATTTCTCCAACATCAATGAAATCATTGCGACTGTGGAAGAATGTACCGGTTTACCTGTGCACCCGCGTCATCCATATGCTGGTGATTTGGTGTTTACTGCATTCTCGGGTTCGCATCAGGATGCCATCAAAAAAGGTTTTGAGTTCCAGAAAAACGAAGAAATCTGGGATATGCCGTACTTGCCAATCGACCCGAAAGATTTGGGCCGTGACTATGACGCAGTAATTCGTGTCAATTCACAATCAGGTAAAGGCGGTATTGCCTACTTGTTAGAATCGAACTACAACGTGATCTTGCCGCGTCGTTTACAGATTGAATTCTCTCAGATCGTACAAAAACGTACCGATGAGCAAGGCACTGAAATCAGCGCGACCGAAATCTGGAAATTGTTCAAGGAAACCTATGTGGATGCTAAAAACGTTCACTATTCTGCGAAAAACTACAAATTGTCGGATGACAATGGCAATCAGGTGATTGAGCTTGATCTTGAAATTGATGGCCAGTCACGCCGTGTTCGCGGTGAAGGCAACGGTCCAATTTCTGCGATTTTAGATGCACTTCAGTTACCGATTGATGTTGTAAACTATGAAGAGCGCAGCATCAGTTCGGGTGCTCATGCCAAAGCCTTGGCCTTGATCGAACTTCAAGTGAAAGGTACCGGTAAATCTGCCTTTGGTGCAGGAGTACATGACAACATTGTGACCTCTTCCATTGAAGCAATTATTGCCTCGACCAACCGCCTAATTGATCAGGGTGTGTTAAGCACCGATCAGGTGATTGCTGCTGCGGTCTAAACGGCGGTATTAGAATTTGCGATAATTCATAGCACTAAAATGACTTTAGAAGGATACCGGCAAATGGTATCCTTTTATTATTCATACTAAAGATTTAAGGCGAATCCTCCCCGTGTCTTTTCCAGCTGACTCAGTGGGCATTGTTGTCCCACAAAAGTTCCAATTTGAAGAGCCGTTAGAGCTTGAATGCGGTCGCATCCTCCCACGTTTTGAACTGATGGTTGAAACTTATGGCGAACTCAATGCCGATAAGTCCAATGCCATTCTGATTTGTCATGCCCTTTCCGGTCATCACCACGCTGCTGGCTATCATCATGAAGATGATAAAAAAGCCGGCTGGTGGGATTCATGTATTGGTCCCGGTAAAGCCATTGATACGTCAAAATTCTTTGTGGTTTCACTGAATAATATTGGTGGCTGTAGCGGTTCTACCGGCCCGATCTCGCCAAACCCTGAAAATGACAACCGTCCTTATGGTCCTGATTTCCCCTTGGTTACGGTCCGCGATTGGGTCAAAACCCAAGCCTTGCTTTCTGATCGTTTAGGGATTGATACCTGGGATGCCATCATTGGTGGTTCACTGGGTGGCATGCAGGCATTGCAATGGTCAGTGGATTATCCAAACCGTTTAAGAAAATGCGTGATCATTGCCAGCGCTCCGAAACTTTCTGCACAGAATATTGCCTTTAACGAAGTGGCACGTCAGTCGATTTTGTCAGATCCGGATTTCCATAATGGTCGTTATCTGGAAAATGACAGCTATCCAAAACGTGGCCTGATTCTGGCACGTATGGTCGGCCATATTACCTACCTGTCCGAAGAAGCCATGAAGCAGAAGTTTGGCCGCGATTTGAAATCAGGTAAATTTATGTATGGCTTTGACGTTGAATTTCAGGTCGAAAGCTATTTGCGTTATCAAGGTGAGCAATTCAGCCGTAACTTCGATGCCAATACCTATCTGATCATGACCAAGGCACTGGATTACTTTGATCCGTCGCGTGAATATGAACAGTCGCTCAAAAAAGCCATGGCCAATACCCAGTGCAAATTCTTGGTGGTGTCATTCACGACTGACTGGCGTTTTACTCCTGCCCGCTCGCAGGAAATCGTGGATGCGCTAATTAGCAACCATAAACCTGTGAGCTATCTGGATATTGATGCCGAACAGGGTCATGACTCTTTCCTGTTCCCGATTCCGCTCTATGTAAAATCTTTGCGTGCATTCCTGGGTGGTGAAGAACACCTGAAAGCAACACCAAAGGAGGCCGTATAATGCGTATCGATCAACAACTCGCTGAAAAGTGGATCAAGCCCGGTTCTAGCGTACTCGACCTTGGTTGTGGCGACGGTGAACTGCTGGCACAAATGAGCAAAAAGCACGATATTCGTGCATACGGATTAGAAATTGATCAGGAAAAGATTGCAATTGCAGTCAGTCGCGGGTTAAATATCATCCAGCAAGACTTAAACCTCGGCTTAAGCCGCTTTGCTGACCAGTCTTTTGACAATGTGGTCATGGCACAAGCTTTGCAAGCTGTAGATGCGCCTGACGTATTATTACGTGATATGGTGCGTGTGGGGAAACAGGCCATTATTACCTTTCCGAACTTTGCGCACTGGAAGACCCGGTCTTTCTTGGCAATCAAAGGGAGAATGCCGGTTTCTGAAGCCTTGCCGTATATGTGGTATAACACCCCGAATATCCACTTATGTACATTTCGTGATTTTGAAGCACTTTGTGCGGAAAATAACATCAAAATTATTAATCGACTCGCTGTGAACGGGAATCAAGAAGATAGTTTGCTCAGCAAGCATCTCCCGAATCTATTTGGTGAAGTCGCAATTTATCGAGTGAGCGCGCTATGAAAAAATTATTATTAAGTACGACGCTACTGGCGGGACTTTTTGGCATGCAAGCCCATGCAGATTATGTTGCACCGAGTCCATCTGTTGCCAGTCAAGCGGCTCAGTATTCCATCATGGATATCAACAGTCTGACCAAAGCAGCGAAAGCTGGTCAGGCCGGCGCACAGTTTTATCTGGCCACCAAATACCAGTATGGTAAAGACATTCAAAAAGATGAACGACAGGCCTTTGCCTGGTATAAAGCTGCTGCGGATCAAGGTCTGGCAGTTGCCCAGCTGAATGTCGGCCGTATGCTGGCAGATGGTATTGGCACCAGAAAAGATGAAGCGCTGGCGCGTCAGTATTTTGAAAAAGCGGCCAGCCGTGGCGATAACCGTGCCAGCTTTAACCTGGCAATGATGGAAGAGAAAAAGAAAAACTACATGGGCGCGTACCAGTGGTATGAACTGTCTACCCGTGATGGCATGCTCGACAATAAGGTAATTACGCTATCGGAAGGCAGAAAAACTGCCTTAGCGGCCAACCTGACCCAAGAGCAGATCCGTCAGGCGCGTGACCGTGCCGACAGATGGATTCAGGCACAATAAGCTGAATGGTATAAATAGCACCTTCGGGTGCTTTTTTATTGCCTACAAACCCGCAATGGCAGTTAAAATAGCACGATTGATATTTAGAGAATGAGTGACACATGGCTTCTACAGATTGGTTATCCCAAGGCACACTGGTATTGGCAAGTAATAACAAAGGTAAAATTGCCGAGTTTGAGAAAATGTTTGCGGAACTGCAACTGCCGGTAGATGTGATTCCTCAAGGTCAACTGAATATCGAAGATGCCATCGAAGATGGCTTAAGCTTTGTTGAAAATGCCATTATCAAGGCACGCCACGCGGCTAAAATCTCAGGTAAACCGGCGATTGCCGATGACTCAGGCATTTGTGTGCCAGTTCTTGGCGGCGCTCCTGGGATCTACTCAGCACGTTATGCCGGTGAACATGGCAATGATGCCGCCAATAATGAAAAACTGCTGGCCAATCTCAAACCCTTACGCCAAGAAGGTGAAGCGATCGAGGGTATGTTTGTTTGTGTACTGGCACTGGTCCAACATGCCGAAGATCCCTTACCACAAGTCTTTCAGGGTATCTGGCACGGGAAAATTCTGGAAGCTGTGCGTGGTGAAAATGGTTTTGGCTATGACCCGTTGTTCTGGTTACCGGAACTCGGAATTTCCAGTGCAGAAATGAGCAAGGAAGAAAAGAATAAAATCAGTCATCGTGGACAGGCGATGCAGCTGTTTAAGAAGAGTTTGGAGAAGTAAGTTCCTCCTCTCACCCCAGCCCTCTCCCTTTGGGAGAGGGCTGGGGTGAGAGATTTTTAAAATACACCTCTCCCCTTGCGAAACAGCGTTTCTCATCTCCTTTAAGGAGAGGGAAAATCATTCTTCTAAAGCTTTTACATCCTCTCTAACTCTCGCCCTAAGGGCAAGAGGACCTTTTTATGTTTTTATAATCCTGGCATCAACGCATGCATGATTACCCCATATAGAGCAATCAAGATCGCACTGGCCAAAGTTCCCGAAGCAATATATTTGGCGGAATGGCCCGTTCCCTGATAATGGGTTTCCAGCGCTACAATATTGGCTGCAGGAGGCAATAAAAAGAACATCACCATTACAGCATAAGTCAGCGTCTGCTGCGGAATAGGTAAATAATAATAGGCGACAACACACAGCAAAACCGCAAACAGTCCTCTATAAAAAATCAGTTGCAGACTACACATTAAATCGAAGCGGCTGATCCGCACATTACTTAGCCACATCCCCAGCACACACATGCCACTAAAAGTGACCAGCACTTTATTGGCTTGATACAGCATCTCCACCCAAGCGACTTGCTGCCAGTGACTCAAATCCCAAAATGATAATAGTGCTGCTACTGACAATGCCACCACTGGCGGTGAGAGCAGGACATTTTTTAAAATATAGCCACTATCTTGGCTGGCTTCACTGACTGCCATCACCGCACAGACATTGCCAAACAAGGAACCACCGATGTACAGCGCCACCACGGTACTGGTCGCTTGCGGGCCAAAAACTGCCAGTGCAAAAGGAATCCCCAGCCATGCCCCATTTAAATAACTCAGGCATAAGGCACGCAGTTTATTTTTCAAGGTGAAATAAAATAGGGCAAAAAACAGACAGGAACAGAAAAAACTAAAGGCAATCAGCCACAAACTGCCCTCTTGATAAAACACCATGTTGTAGATAATCAGTACAGGAATCAGTACTCGGGCCAATAAAGACGCCAAGAGAGGTCGAATCGGTTTTAAATATTGCACACCCCAATAACCAATCAGAAAAGACAGGAGGGGAAGAATCAAGGCCATGACAATGCTGCTGAGATTTCCATATCAGGCTGTATGCTAGCACAGCCTACTTTTCATTGAATTATGAATTTTTTTATATGAGTGATTCATTCCCCTGCTGCCGTGTCGGCAAACTGTCATCAAAGCGTCACCGCGCTGTCATACAAGCCTGCTGAGATAGGTGCATGAAATATAGAGGATAAAATAATGGCAGGATTATCAATTTGGCATGTGCTGATTTTCGCAATTGTGGTGATTTTATTGTTTGGTACATCGAAACTTAAAAATTTGGGTAAAGACGTCGGCGGCGCGATTAAAGACTTTAAAAAATCAGTAAAGGATGAAGAGGCTGAACAGGCCAAGCTTGCAGAGCCACGCACCATTGATGCCCAGGTCAAAACGCCTGAACATTCGGTTAAAAGTTAAGAGTTCGCTATGCTCAATATTGGAATGACCGAGCTGCTGATTTTCGGGATTATTGCGCTTTTAGTTCTTGGGCCAGATAAGCTTCCGGAAGCAGTCCGTTTTGTCGGAACATGGTACGGTAAGATCAAGCGTATGGTGAGTAATGTTCAGAATGATCTTGATCGTGAATTGCGCCTGTCCGAGCTACGTGAACAGATGCAGGCTGAAATGCAACGGATTCAGGAACTGGAAGCCAAGATGCAGGCACAAATGACAGATTTGCAGCAACCGATGGCAACCGATGAAGTAAAAATAAAATCGCAAGCTGTTCAGCCCTTGCTCAGCTATCAGCCGGTGATACAGCCTGTATCACCCGTGTATTTACCCAAGCCTACAGCAATTCAAACCGTGATTTCCGAACAACGCTATACAGAAATGAAGGTGGCCGTATGACATCCTTGCCGACCACACCAGCCTCCAATGATGCTGCAGCACTGAACCTCGAACAGATGCCGATTACCCAGCATTTGATCATCTTAAGAAAGCATCTGTTTAAAGTGGTTGCTGTCCTGATTGGCCTGTTTTTCTGCTTATTGCCCTTTGCCAATCAGACTTACCAGTGGTTGTCTGAACCCTTACGGGCACAGCTACCTGCCAGCTCAACCATGATTGCCACAGATGTCACTGCAACCTTCATGGCACCTTTTAAACTGAACTTCTTTGTCGCGCTGATGATCGCGATGCCGTTCATCCTGTATCAGCTCTGGACCTTTATTAAGCCTGCGCTGTATGCCAAGGAAAAGAGCCTGGCCTTGCCGCTTCTGATCGGCAGTATCGTACTTTTTTATACCGGCATCAGCTTTGCCTACTTTGTGGCATTGCCCTCGATTCTGCATTTTTTTATCAGTGTTTCGCCTGAAACTGTAGCCCCGATGACCGACATCAACAGTTATCTTAGCTTCTGTTTAAAGCTGTTTCTGGTCTTTGGTTTTACTTTTGAGATTCCCATTATTACCCTGGTTCTGATCTTGATTGGTGCAGTTTCGACACAGACTCTGATCGAGAAACGGCGCTTTATTATTGTGGGTTGCTTCTTTGTGGCAATGTTCGTCACACCTCCGGATGCCCTGTCGATGATCATGCTGGCTGTCCCGATGTGGCTGCTGTTTGAACTGGGTTTACTGGCAGGGAAACTGATTGAAAAACGTCGGTTAAAGACTGAATAACAATAACTATCCAAAACAACAAAAATATCGACTTACTCAGGCAGCTCTGGCTGTCTTTTTGTTTCTTAAATTTTAATAAAATACTGATTTATTTAACTTTAATGAAATATTTTCTTAAGATTACTGTCATATCCCAAGCTTAAGGTATTGAAAACTTCTACACCACCAAGCACTTATTTTTTAATTGGGACTTTAAAATGAAAAATGAAGACATGATACCTTGCCAGGATCTGGTTGAAGACAGTAACAACTCAAATAACACGCACTTCCAAACGATTCTGGATCAATATACTAGCCGCCGCAGCTTTATTGCGAAAACTACAAGTGGGGCAATGGCATTAGCATTTGCAGCAACAGTAAGTGGCTGTTCAGATGATGATAATGATTCTGGTACTCCTGACGGTAATCCAACTACACCACCAGACACCACTAGCCCAGATCAACATGCATGGAGTGATCTAAAAGCACGTCCGAATAAATTAGCCTTTGAGCCGGTTCGCAAGAATACCCAAAACTTCTTTAGTGTTCCCGAAGGTTATGAGCTTAAAGTATTGTATGCAGTAGGCGATCCAATCAACCCTGCGTATCCAGAAAAGACCGATGCAACCTTAGCTTCTGGTGCTTCTTACCAGTTCCGTTCAGGCGATAACCATGATGGTATGAGCTTCTTCGGTATGCATCCAACCAACAAAAATTATGCTGCCAAAGAATCAACACAAGGTTTACTTGTTTTAAACCACGAATATCTACAACAATCTCAGCTCCATACACCAGAAGGTACAATTACCATCGATGGTGTACGTCCAGAAGATCAGGTACTCCGTGAAGTGAATGCGCATGGTGTTTCTGTTATTGAGATCAGCAAAGATGCAAATACACAAGACGTTAAAATCAACTTAAATTCTAATTTTAACCGTCGTATCACTGCAGCAACCGAGATGGAAATTAATGGGCCAGCGCGTGGTTCTGACTTAGTCAAAACTATTTTCTCACCAGATGGGACGTTAACTCGCGGTACCTTTGCCAATTGTGGTAATGGTTATACGCCATGGGGAACTTACTTAACGGCTGAAGAAAACTGGAGTGGTTATTTCGCTCGTCAAGCCAATGACACCCGCGCTATTGCAAAAGAAGAAATTTCATTATCACGTTATGGTCGTGGTGGTACTGATGCCCGTTCATCTCAATACCGCTGGAATACCCCTGTTGCTGAATTAACCGGTGATAAAGGACTTTATGATCGTTGGGATATTTCAGTTAAAGGCACAAATGCTTTAGCAGATTATCGTAATGTCATGAATACGTGTGGCTTCATTGTAGAGATTGATCCATTTAGCGCGACTACACGTCCAGTTAAACGTACTGCACTGGGTCGTTTTGCACACGAGGACTGCCGATGTAGTAACCCTATTCCGGGTCAGCCATTAGCTTTCTATATGGGTGATGACGCGACCGGCGAATATATCTATAAATTTGTTTCTGAAGCAGTCTGGGATCCAAAAGACATTAATGGTGGTTATACCGCTGGTGATAAATACATGGATAAAGGGACATTATATGTCGCTAAATTCAATGATGACGGTACAGGTGAATGGCTAGAACTGACTCATGGCAAAAATGGTTTAACTGCTGCCAATGAAATCTATCCGTTTGCAGGCCAAGATGACATCGTCATCAATGCCCGTCTTGCTGCTGACCATGTAGGTGCGACCAAAATGGACCGTCCAGAATGGGTTGCCGTGAATCCTGAAAATGGCGAAGTGTATGTAACCTTAACCAACAACAGCAACCGTGGTCGTGCATATGAAACTGATGCTGCCAACCCACGTAGCTACATCGACTTTAAAGGTTCAAGCGCCAGCAATTCAGGCAATATGAATGGTCATATCATTCGTTTCAGTGAAGCTAAAAATACAGTGACAGCGACAAGTTTTGCTTGGGATATTTTCCTGTTCGGTGCAGAAGCACGTGCTGCTTCTAACATCAACCTGTCAGGTCTGGATGATTTAAATGACTTCTCCAGCCCGGACGGCATGTGGTTCGATCCGCGCGGGATTCTGTGGATTCAGACCGATGATGGTCAGTACACCGATGAAACCAACTGTATGATGCTGGCAGCACTTCCGGGTACTGTGGGTGATGGTGCTAAAGTGATTGCCGCCAGTACCAAGGCAGAAGGACAGGAAACCTTTGTTGGTGCCAAACTCAGTAATGATCGTGTTCGTCGCTTTTTGACTGGTCCATCGGGTTGTGAAATTACCGGCGTGACTATTACCCCGGACTACAAAGCGATCTTTGTCAACGTTCAGCATCCAGGGGGTGCATGGCCAGCCAACCAAAGCGAGCGTTATAGCCGTTTAGGCAAAGTACCTCGCTCTGCGACTGTGGTCATTACCCGTAAAGATGGCGGTGCCATTGCGGGTGAAGCTTTGGAACAAGCGACCGTATAAAAAGCTGTTATTCAAAAATGCCGACATCTGTCGGCATTTTTTATATCCGGTGATTATTTTAGGCTAATTATTTTCTCAATAGTTTGACCTGCGGTTGTACCTTGTTGTGACTTCTCGATCCAGTGCCATTGTCCCTGCTGCATTCTCAAAAAATTTGAGCAGCGGGTGCCATAGGCCGGACTCTGGATAAAAGTCGAAGACAGCAGCTGTTCCATTTCCACGGAGATACCTGTGTCTGGCAGCAGCTCCGGAATCACCTTGCGTTCATCTTCCAGAATATCCCAGACTGCATGACACAAATCTGCTTCTGCGATCTCCTGGTATTGCAGCATCGGTAAAAATTCCTGGGTAAAGCGTTTACGTAAATGGCGGGTCTTGTACCAGTCTTCGCTCATCAGGCCATTCGAAACCACATAGACGCCATGCGCCAGTACTTGTGGTGCTTCACCGCGATTGCTCATATACACCGCCTGATCCTGATCCCCCATAAAAAGATTAAAGCCGGCATAGTCACACTGGCGTTGTTCCAGATCTTGGGCAAATCGGATCGGTGTTAAGTCAGAATCTAAAAAGTTCTGGATGATATGTCCACGTGAAGTCGGATAATGCTCTTTGTCCTGTCCATCACGAAAATTGGTAATTACTGCCCAGCGACCGGAAGCCGTAATCCCCATCCAGGTACCGCCCGACTGTAGATCCTGCCCGGCAATTATCGGACTATTCTCCCATTCATGCAGCTCCTGCGTAGGACGCTGATAGAACTCATCCCGATTTGAAATCAGACATAATGGGCTCTGATCCAGAACCTGCCAAGCCAATGCCACAATACACATAATTTACGCTCTCGATCTTTACACATTGAATGTACAACATTTTTCTTTGCTTTAAGCTAAAATCTGTGCAAAACAGAATCACAAGGAACAGGAATGCTCACCTATCCCAATATTGATCCCGTCGCGATTTCGCTCGGGCCCTTACAAGTCCACTGGTATGGATTGATGTACTTACTGGCATTTTTATTTGCCTGGGGATTGGCGACGTTTCGCGCCAAACAACGTGGCTGGACACCGGATATGGTGTCTGATCTGATTTTCTTCGGTGCTCTCGGTGTGATCATCGGTGGCCGTGTCGGTTATGTCTTCTTCTACGGTTTTTCCCAGTTCCTCGCCGATCCTTTATGGCTGTTCCAGATCTGGACCGGTGGCATGAGTTTCCACGGCGGTTTCCTCGGGGTCATTCTGGCCATGTTGTGGTGGTGCAAGAAATATAAGATGACCTGGTTCCAGACTCTGGATTTTATCGCACCTTGCGTACCGACAGGCTTGATGTTTGGCCGAATTGGTAACTTTATTGGTGGCGAACTGTATGGCCGTCAGGTCACCGACCCAAACTTTGCCTGGGGCATGATCTTTCCGACCGATCCGCTGCAACTGGTTCGTCATCCATCTCAACTCTATCAGGCACTATGTGAAGGCCTGATCCTGTTTATTATACTGTGGTGGTTCAGCTCCAAGCCACGTCCACGTATGGCAGTTTCTGCGCTGTTCCTGATCGGTTATGGCTTGGCACGTTTTGTGGTTGAATTCTTCCGTGAGCCGGACAATGGCCAACTGTTTATTGGCTGGATGAGCAAAGGACAATTCCTGAGCCTACCAATGATCCTGATTGGCTTGTGGATGATGTGGTATGCCTATCAGAAGAAAATATATGACTGGGGTCCACAAAAAAATAGCTGAGAAAATCGCGTAATTTAGCGAGGCAGAGGCCTCGCTTTTTTATACTCAAAATATGCTAAAGTGCCGATTATCTCTTCTATTCTTTCATCATTATGCTTGAGTTCTGGTTTAATCCGCAGGTGTCTGTTCTCAAAAAACTGTTGATCTTTATTGTGATTGCAGCGACAGCTGCAGGCTTGTACTGGATGGAACCGCTGCCCTTAGATTCTATTTTGATGTTTGTCGGTACCGGCATCATTTTTCTGATCTGTCGTTACTGCAAAATCCACTTTGCCAGCAAAAATCCGACCGGTTTGCTGTATAGATTACTGACCTGGATTCCAATTGCCTTATTGATTGCTTTAGTTTTTATGAATATGCAACAGGGCGAAATCCTGATTCCGGGTGCACAAGGCATTGCCTTTATGGCACTGGCAATTTGTCTGTTTTCTCCACTGTCCCTGCTCAATCAGAACAAATCAGATGCAGGTTCACCCCATGCTTGAGTTCTGGTATTCGGAACGCTGTAGCCGTCAAATCAAACTCATCGCCATCATCGCGACCTGTATTTTGATTTATACAGCATCGACTGTGGCCCAGTTAGATCCGGTATTTGTGGGGGTGAGTTTAGCGATTGGAATTGTCGTGCATTTACTACACCATTTCCGCCTGAAAATCTCAAAATCCAATCCCTATGCAAATGGCTTTAGCGCCTTGAGCCGGGTCATCCCCATCATTGCCTTAATTACCCTGTTTGGCTATTTACCAGAACAGCACCAGCAATGGGGCAAATTTGCCTTGGGTCTGCAATGTCTTGGCTTTGCCGCGATTGGATTATTTATCGTTTCAATCTATGAAAGCCGTGCGAAGCGTTTTGAGGACTGATCACTTCGCAGTGTTTTCTTAGAAGTAAGTTTCCAGACGATAGTAACTATAAGTCACGTTTTTATTGCGATAAACCGCATGATCTCGCTGTTTAAAATCCGATACCCAGGCACTACCTGAATAAGCCGCGATATGTCCATATTTATGTCCCTGAGTACGGTCAATAATATAGATATCGCCTTTTTTCGGCCGATCAAAAGAAGCATTAATTTTCTTATAACCCAGCTGCATCAGGGTACTTCCCCAATCTGCTGCTGCGACCGGATGATTCACAATTTTCGCACCAGAAGATTGCAGACCGACACGAATACTGCGCGCACATTTCTGTGTACTGGTATTTCGGGTAATGCCTTGCAGATAACTGGTAAATTTCTCGATATTGATACGATGGCCATTGCTTACGCCTGAAGCGTTACGGACAGTGGCTTTTTGGGATGACTTTTTAGGTCTTTGCTCCGATTGGGAACGCACCATGATATTCGCTTGGACAGGAGCATATACTTCGCTCATGTTTACTTGATGATCATAGATCATGCCTTACCAACCGCTCCTCGCCTGTAATTTAGGCTTTCATATTGTTAACAAGCCGAGAATACTAGTCGTTTAAATGTTATCTTTCACATTAAAAATGTAAATAAATTTGTCTATTTTTCCGGCATTCAAATTAAGCCGTTCTTTCTCATACAGTTACAAAACCCATCATCTTTGCAAAAAAAATGTAAAGCAAAGCCAATTCCAATGCCTTGCAAAGCTTTTTCAGCCTGAAATACGCAAAATGAGTCCTTATCTTTTTCTACTCAAACGTGTGGATTTAATCTGTAGCTCGGCCATTTTCAGATAACATTTCACCACATGATTACATCATTTTGAGCTTTACCGCCTGTATTACACTGATGCGGCATTTTTAAACCTTGAACTAAACTTTAACTATTGAACTAAACAGAGAAGAAAAATGAGTCAGACTTTAAGTACCGTTTCAAATTTTAATTTAGAACAATATTTAAGTACCTGGTATGACTTTGCACACTTGCCGATGAAGCGCCAACCTGAAGACAGCACCGATATTTCTGCGGTATAGAGCTTGAATGAAAATGGCAAGGTGGATGAAGCCATTGCTGAAGCGACCATTGTCGATGCAGAACATGCCAAGCTCGAAGTCAGCTTTTTACCTGAAGGCCTGCGTTGGATTCCCTTTACCAAGGGCGATTACTGGGTATTAAAAATTGATCCAGATTATCAGACCGCGCTTGTAGGCGAACCGAATAAAGAATATTTATGGCTATTGCATCGCAATACCAGTCTGGACGCAGCGACTCAACGTGAATATTTAAGTTATGCAGAATCCTTGGGATATGATCTGTCTGATCTGATTCATACAGTTCATACTGGCCATAAAACCGTTTAAGCTGCAATCAAAAGACCTCCATCAGGAGGTCTTTTTTATTCTCAATTTGGGCGATGAAAGCTCATCAAAAAATGCTATGATGTGCGCAATTTAAATTGTCCCTTTCGACAGAAAATTGATTATAAAATAATCCGTTCTGCTGTTAAAACGGCAATTTTCAACAGATTCAAATAGAGAGAACTATGCGCCAATATCTTGACCTTTTACAACATATCCTCGACAACGGCGGCGATAAAGGCGACCGTACCGGTACAGGTACACGTTCGGTATTTGGTCATCAGATGCGCTTTGATCTTTCCCAAGGTTTTCCTTTACTCACCACTAAAAAAGTTCATTTCCGTTCTATCGTGATTGAACTGTTGTGGTTCCTGAAAGGCGATACCAATGTTCAGTATTTAAAAGACAATAAAGTCTCGATTTGGGATGAATGGGCGACCGCAGAACAAACTGCGCGTTTTGGCCGTCCTGAAGGCGAATTAGGCCCAGTATATGGTCACCAATGGCGTAATTTTGGTGCCAGCAAAAATGCAGACAATAGTTATAATCAGGACGGTTTTGACCAGATCAAATGGTTGATCAATGAAATTAAAACCAATCCAAATTCGCGCCGTCTGATTGTATCTGGCTGGAACCCGAATGAAGCAGGTCAGGTCGCCTTACCCCCTTGCCATACCCTGTTCCAGTTCTTTGTACACAATGGCAAATTGTCTTGCCAGTTGTACCAGCGCAGTGCCGATGTTTTTTTAGGTGTGCCATTTAATATTGCCAGCTATGCTTTATTAACGCATATGATCGCGCAAGTCTGTGATCTGGAAGTGGGTGACTTTATCTGGACTGGTGGCGATACTCACTTATACAGCAACCACTTCGAGCAAGCACAGTTACAGCTCAGCCGTGAGCCATTAGGCCTTTGTCAATTAAAACTAAATCCTAAGATCAAAGACCTGTTCGATTTCAACTTTGAAGATATCGAAATTGTCGGGTATGAATCTCATCCCGGAATTAAAGCCCCTGTCGCAGTTTAAGACTTAATTACTTAAAAATTCTTTAGCTTTAATGGATTTTTAAATTAAGCTGAAATTAGCTTTATTTTCCTTTATAGTTACCATGACCAAATCCTGCTTTTTATAAAGCGGGATTTTGTTATATGTGATATTCAA